>NBMH01000063.1 GCA_002084875.1 Anaerolineaceae bacterium 4572_78
CACTCTTTTGGGAAGTGTGGAATATTGTTGGGGACAAATTTTATGGTGGCACACCCGATAGTGACATAGTTACTTATGGAGCCATTCGAGGGGCGTTAGCCACATTAGAAGACCCATATACCATTTTCGTTGAACCGCAACCACGTGAACTTGAGCGCGATGCTCTGGCAGGGCAGTTTGGTGGTATTGGTGCTTATGTAAAACGGAACGAAGAAGACCATGTTATCCTAGACCCCATGCCTGATTCGCCATCCGCAAAGGCAGGTTTGTTTAAGGATGACATCCTCATCAAGGTAGATGATACGGATATTGTACCTGACATGACTACGGATGAGGTCGTTCTTCTTATTCGAGGAAAAGTCGGTACGGAAGTAAGCCTAACCGTAACACGTGAGGATAGTCCTGAACCAATTGTTCTTGTCATTGAACGGGCTATTATTGAAACGCCGAGCATGGAATGGCGTATTAGCGAAGAAGATGCTAATATTGGTTATGTGCGTATTTGGCGATTTACCAATCGTACCAATGATGAACTTGGAGCCGCCTTAGAAGAACTACAACAAAACGGGGCAGAAAAGTACATCCTTGATTTACGTGGAAATGGCGGTGGGTTGCTCCAATCGGCAAAAGATGTTTCCAGCCATTTTCTAAATGGTGAAATCATCTTGAAAGAAGACAGGCGAGGACAGTCCCAGAAAACTCATAAAGCAAGTCGCGGTGGCACACTATTGGAAGAACCATTAGTTTTGTTAGTAGATGGAGGGTCAGCGAGTGCTAGTGAGATTGTCGCTGGGGCGTTACAAGATTATGGGCGTGCAGTCTTAATTGGGGAACGAACTTATGGCAAAGGAAGTGTTCAACTGGTTTATGATTTACCAGATGGCTCAAGCTTGCATATTACTGTGGCAAAGTGGTTTACACCCGACGACCATAGCATTGACAGAACAGGTTTGAGCCCTGATTTTGAAGTCCTCTTCACCGAAGAAGACCATGCTCAACAACGAGACCCCCAATATATACGAGCTGTTGAATTTTTACAAATGGGAGAATAGTAATGTTAGAAAAAAGTCCAACTAATATCGTCATTGGCGTTATAGTATTTTTAGCCTTCACCACGATTATCGGGGTGAGCTGTTTTGTTGCTGGTATTTTTGCCAACATGTTTTGGTTAAATGAATATCCTATTTTCGATACTTCCCCCGACGTTGTTGTCACTTGTGAAGATGTACCACAAGAGTTCGACGTTTTCTGGGAAGCATGGGAGCTTGTGGATGAGGGATTTTACGGTGAAATTCCGACTGAACAGGAACGTGTTTATGGGGCAATACGTGGCATGGTGATAACTTACGGTGACCAAAATACTGCCTTCATTGAACCTGTGCAGGCTAAAATGATGCAAGAAAATGCCAGCGGCTCATTTGAAGGCATTGGAGCAATGGTTCGTGTGGATGATAACGGACGACTTTTGATTGCGGAACCGTTTCCTGACCGTCCAGCTGCTAAAGCGGGTCTCAAACGAGATGACATGGTTCTCGAAGTGGATGGAATTTCCATTCAGGGCTACAGTATTTACGAATCAGTTTCGCTTATTCGAGGCGAAAAAGATACCACCGTAATTTTAACCATTTTCCGTGAAGGAGTGGACGAGCCATTTGACGTATCAATCGTTCGTGCTAAAATAGAAATAGAGGTTGTTCGTTCAGAATTACTTGATAATAATATCGGCTACGTGAATTTGACCGAATTTAGCAAAGATGCTTCTGATAAGCTAAAAAAAGCAATTCGTGAATTGGAGAAACAAGGAGCAGATAAGTTAATTTTAGATTTGCGAAGTAATCCTGGTGGCTATCTATCAGAAGCGATAGCGGTATCAAGTTTATTTATTGAAGAAGGTATCATCCTACATGAACGGGGACGAACAGAAGCGAATACGCGTTTGTTTGAGGCATTTGGTGGAGCCGTTGTACCTGATATGCCGCTTATTGTTTTAATCAATGGGGGTTCAGCAAGTGCGAGTGAAATTGTGGCAGGTGCATTACTAGACCATGAACGTGCAGTGATTATTGGTGAGCAGTCATTTGGCAAAGGAACAGTTCAAATGCCATATACCTTAAGTAATGGTTCAGAACTGCGGGTGACGATTGCCCAGTGGTTTACTCCCGATGATAAACTTATTCACAAAGAGGGTATTAAACCTGATATTGAAATTGAACTAACGGAAGAAGATTTTGATAACGACCTCGACCCGCAATTAGATAAAGCTATCGAATATTTATTGGAAGATGGGAGTTAGGAGTGCGAAATCTTTTTCACATTCCAAACTTCTAAAAATTACATGAGCAAAAATAGTGGAAAAACCATTGCTACAAATAGAAAAGCATTTCACAACTACGAGATTTTAGACAGGTATGAGGCTGGACTTATCTTAACTGGAAGTGAAATAAAAAGCATCCGAGCGGGACAAGTGAGTTTACGTGATGGCTATGCAACCATACGTGACAAGGAATTATGGCTGATAAATGTTCATATTTCCCCATATCGTCAGGCAAACCATGAAAATCATGAGCCTCGCCGTGAGCGGAAATTATTACTTCATCGGCGTGAAATAAACCGTTTGATTACCTCATTGCAAGAAAAAGGGCTAACACTTATCCCGTTAAAGGTGTTTCTTAAAGATAGCTGGGCAAAGGTTGAACTTGGTCTAGCACGGGGCAAAAAGAAATTTGATAAGCGAGCTGCTCTTAGACAAGAAGATGATGAAAAACGTATGAGACGTGCTATGAGCAAACAGTACAAAATTCGATTCTAATAATCACGTAGTACGGATATCTCGTCTGTCCATGGACAGATGAGATGCATTATGATACATGGGAATGAATGTCGCCCGGTGGTGGCCACGGTCTTCAAAATCGATGGACGGTGATGTGCAATCAGCGTCGGTGGGTTCGACTCCCATTCATTCCCGCCATTGAGAAATGCAATGTTTTGGAAAACACGATGTGCTGAAAAATGCTGATATTGAGGGAGATACTGAACGTTTAAAAGCACATTTGAAAAAGATATTAGGTTAGAAAATTGGAGTTTGAGTTTGTTTTCTTATCAAACTCAAACTTGTTTTTTAAGCACATTTACATGCAGAACTATATTTTTGACCTCCTTGAATCCCTTTTTTCCTCTCTCTTTTTTGCCCTATTCAATTCAGTACATGTATAATGCCATTATTCTTATTTTATGCAGTTTTTAGGAGTAGTGCTTAGTTGAAAACACGTTTATTTACTGGTCTAGCATTATTACCAGTTGTTATTATTCTTGTATGGGCTGGGGGCTGGTTTCTTTTTGCTGGTGTTGTAGTCGTCATTTTGTTAGCCATCCGTGAATTTATACACATGATGCGTGTAAAAGGACATCAACCTAGTTTATGGTTAGCAACGCTATTTGCCTTAATTCCGTTAATCCATGTCCGATTTCCGACATGGGATATTTTAACACCAGCCTTAACTTTATCGATGATGCTTGCATTAATTTGGCAACTATTTGCCCCCACTAGATCCTCCATGTCTACCCCCCCCCTTAAATCCCCCACGTTTACGGGGGGGACATGGGGGGGTTCAGCCATTGATTGGGCATTAAGCCTGGCTGGTGGTATGTATATCGGTTTTGCTCTTAGCCATTTGATTCTTTTGCGTTCCCTCCAAGGGGGCTATACATGGGTTTGGCTTGCGTTTTTTTGCACATGGTCAGCTGATACATTTGCATACCTCGGCGGAAGGATTTTCGGCAAACGAAAATTTTGGGTACGTCATAGCCCCAATAAAACATGGGAAGGAATCTTCGCAGGTGTGTTTGGGGGAATGTTTGGTGGGATTGTAATCATGCTGATTTTTCCAACAATTCCTCTCAAGCATGCTTTGATAATCGGAATTTTAGCATCTGTGGTAGCACCGTTAGGGGATTTATCAATTTCAATGATGAAACGCTACACTGGTGTAAAGGATACTTCCAATTTGATACCAGGACATGGTGGTGTCCTAGACCGTATTGACAGCCTTCTTTTTGTACTCATTACCGTTTTTTATTATGTTGCATGGGTTGTGTTATAGATTTCCTACTTTCGATTACTAGAAATGTAGTACTGGAGCGACAACGCTTGCTTTGTCATGTCAAACCAATATTTGACGCTCTTCTTTATCTCTTTATCATCATACTTTGAATTTATTTGCAATGAGTGTACAATTGAGAAAAATATTTTTACAAAAATTAAAAGGAGTTAATTTAATGAGGTATTTCTCGTATATTGTTTCAATGCTTATTATTGTGTTTCTTGTTGCCTGCCGTTCGGACACACCATCTCCCCCACCACCCACCACATCTACAGATACCAAACCTGTAAATGTTGAAAAGCCCCGTGTATCTGCCCCGATTTTTGAGACTACATTCGATGACCTTTCGCCTTTTTATGACGGTCTAATTGCTAGTGAACAAAAAGCATTAGACCAATTGGATGGTGCTAGTATCTATCGAATTGACCTTCAAATTTTAGATGACCTTGTAAATTTGGAAGGTAAGCAAACCGTTATTTACACTAATCAGGAAACGGAACCCCTAAACGAAGTGTATTTCCGTTTATATCCAAACTTAATGGGAGGAAAAACCGAAATCCATTCTACTAATGTCAATGGTCATGATGTCAATCCAACTTATGAATTGGCTGATAGTGCCATGCTTGTTCCTCTATCGCCAGCATTGCAACATGGTGAACAAGTTACAATTGAAATAGCTTTTTCTGTGACAGTACCTACAGAAAGTGGGGGTAACTATGGCATGTTTGCCTTTGTGGATGAAACCCTTGCACTAGCCCACTTCTATCCGATAATTCCTGTTTATGATGATGAAGAATGGAACATAGAAATTCCCTCTCAAAGTGGTGATGTGATTTATGCTGATAGTAGTTTTTATATTGTGCGAGTCACGGCTCCTTCCGATTTAACCATGGTTGTTTCAGGAGTAGAGCATGAACGTCAAACGATAGATAATCGTCAGCAAGTTACTTATCTTGGCGGTCCATTTCGTGATTTCTACATAGCGGCAAACACAGATTATACTGTTGTTAGCCAAAAGATTGGTGCGACCACCGTCAACAGTTATGCTCCCACAAAATTTGCAGATGGTGGCAAACGTTCCCTTGAGTATGCTGTAAATTCATTAGAGACTTTTAATGAGCAGTTTGGGACATACCCATTCACCGAATTAGATATAGCCAGCACGCCAACATTTGCTCTCGGAATAGAATATCCTGGTATGATGGTTATTGCAGTTAGCTTGTATGATTCCACAAAAGGGTATCCGCTTCAATATTTAGAATCCACCGTTGCACATGAAACGGCACATCAGTGGTTCTACAACGCTATTGGCAATGACCAATTAGACGAGCCATGGGTTGATGAAGCCTTTTGTCAATATGCAACCTTACTTTATTGGAATGGTCGTTTTGGTAAGCAGGGAGCTGATGGTTTCCGCGATTCATTGCATGGTCGTTGGGAGCGAGTTGATAAAGCCGAAATTCCCATTGGCATGCCTGTTCGGAAATATGTTGATAGTGAAGAATATGGAGCGATTGTTTATGGGCGTGGTCCCCTTTTCATTGAGGCTTTAGCAGAAAAAATGGGTGAAGAATCATTCAATGTGTTTCTAAAAGATTACTATCAAACACATAAATGGAAAATTGCTACAACAGAAAGCATGAAGCAACTAGCAGAAAGCCACTGCGATTGCGATTTGACACCATTGTTTTCGAAATGGGTGTACGAACATTAATGAAGAATGTTCGCAGTTGGCTCGGGATAGTTATGGACATGATTTTCAATGTGGTCGCATAATGGAGCGAAAAAGCTTGCTTTTTCATGTCAAAGCAAACTTTGACGCTCCAACCCTTTAGGGTTTGGTAGTTGACTTTAATCGAGTGCCACATTTGGCACAGAAAACATCATTTACATCAGTAGCATGACCACATTTGGTGCAAAAACGAGAATCAGTTTTTGTTTTCTTTGATGTAGAAGCTAACTGTGTGGGAGATGTAACCACATGTTCTAACTCACCTCTGACCATCTTTAACAATGTTCTATCATTGGCAGATTTAGTCTTTGGAAATCGTTTCAATAGCGTATCAATTTTTGTTTCTAGTGCATGGTCAGTCTGTTGAGATATGTTATCAATTTTTTGTAATACATGTGCCGCTCGATGCATTAACTTCAAGCGAATTTTACGATGATTATCTTCGGAAACCTTATTAGACTCAAAATCCAAATCAAGGGCTTTAATCGTTTTGTAGATGGTATCACGTTGATAAAATAGTTCCGTTATATTGTGTTGCGAGTCCAGTGAATTTACAGAAACAGTTTCTGTCCACAATGGCTTTAATACCCACCACAAAGTTATGGTGACAAGCAAAACAATAATAATAATTGTAGTAGCATCCATGATATTATTAACTCCTTTTGCATAAACCCATACCCCATATCAGATATCCCCTGAAAGGGTTGGAAGGTATGGTTTAGTTTATTCAGAAACTAACTCTTCTATAATTTGATATAGTTGCGGTTTGTGAATAGGACCAATTTGAACATGCCGAATAAGCCCTTTTTTGTCAATGAAAAACGTTTCAGGAACACCTGTGATATAGTAATCTTCGGCAATATTGGAACCCATATCCATGCCCGAAGGGTAGGTAATGCCAAACCGTTGCATGTATTTTTGGGCTTCCTTATCGGTATCTAAATAATCAATACCAATAAACATGACCTGTCTATCCTTATAATCTTGATAGGCTTCCTCAAGGTAAACAGCCTCATCATAACATTGAACACACCAACTCGCCCAAAAATTTACGACTACGACTTGCCCTTTTAAGTCAGCAAGTGAAATGGTTTCCCCTTCAAATGTTGTTAATACAAAAGTAGGAGCTTGTACATTTTCTAATTGGATAGATTTTTTTGTGCCAAGTTGTAAGGCATAGATAAACCCTAATCCTAAAACAATAATTAGTCCAACAAATAGAGTAATGATTTTTGTACGGTTCATAAAATATCTCACTTTAAATTTAACAATTCATTATACCACAAAACATTCTTATGTCCAAAAATGGCATGAGGCATGAGTGCAATTCGATTTTGTGAAGTGCAAGGTTCAAACTCATTCTAGCACCAATATGAAAAATATTCAAATTGAATTATCTTTCTTATCTTTTCCTACGACTTGCTCCTTTTGTTCTACCTGAAAAAATAGTATTGAATAACCCTGAATAGTAGGGCCGTACGGCCCTACAACTAGCATTGAACAGCCCTGAGTTGACAGCCCTCCACTATATTGCATAAGTAAGTGCGTGGCAAGCACAATGCAAAAAATGAAATACACCCAAAACATGTTTCAATCTTGACAAAAAACGATTTTGTGTGTTAAAATTTAAAGAGTTCCTATTGTGAGTAGTTATTCTGTTTGTTAAAAATCATGATAACACAACAACAACAACGAGTTTTATATTTTCTCATGCTGACCACCCTTATTGTGTGGATAACAGGTTTTGCCATGCTCATGAAAATATTGTACAAACCTAGTGAGTCTGTAGCATACGCAGATGCCCCACAAAAGGTGCATACATCTACTCCTGATGGTACGCATTTGTCAACATGGACACCAACTATCAGCCCAACTCCAACAGAAATAAATACCATTGTTCCAACATATCCTCACAATTGGCTACCACCGACTCCTACTCCAAAACGTACGCCCCACCCTAAATCCACACCTGGCACACAGCCACAAATTTTCCAAAGCAGACAAGAGGCTATGGATAAATATCGTCCTATATTTAAAGAAGTTGCTACCAAATTTAATTTGGATCCTGAATTAATGCTTGTACAGGCATATTTTGAAAGTAGTTTAAATCCCAAGGCACAAGGCTTGGATGATGACATGGGGATTATGCAAATCATTCCTTCTACATGGGATGAGGTTGCCCCCACAGTTGGAAGCACCGACCCATGGGATGCTCATGATAACATCATGGTGGGAGCAGCCTATTTGGCTCACACTCAAAGTGTATGTCGTGAGTTGGATGCCCCTTATATAAGTTGTATGTTATTAGCTTATAATTGGGGACCGTACAATGTACGCCAACTTTATGCTAGAGGCGAAACTTGGCGGGATACTCCTGGCATACCCTACAGATATGTATCAGACATTTTAGAGGCTTATGGCGGCGATAAACCCTTTTAGTCAAAGCTAAAAAGTGGTCAACGTCACCTCCACCCCTAATCTCTCCCCCACAGGGAGAAGAGAATCTACCCCCATCAATCTCCCCCCGCGGCGGGGGGAAGTGACTGCCTCCCCTCCCTGTTCACCGGAAGGTCACCGGGGTGGGGTCTACTGACAAGAGGGGAGTAAGTAATTACGAAATTTTGGTACTTTTTAATATTAACAAGGATAACAAATGGCAACATACACAGACCGTGAATCATTTATTCCATACAGTCGGGCAGATTTAATTAAACTCTGCCTCGAAGATAGACCATTAAATAAAAATGAAGCGGGGAAGTTTCGAGATTTTTGTGAAATTTTAGCGGCTTATTATCATTTCAAATTTCACCGTACTTTGGAAGTCATCAAAGAAAATTTTGAGCCTTTCAATCCTGATTCCCATATTAAGCCCCATGCCGTTCCGACAGATTCGCAACGTCATGCAATGGCAGAACAGTTGAAGCAAGCCGTTGAATTTGCTTTGCAATCTGCCAACTATACTCCTTTGTCTCAAAATGATTTAGAATTAGCATTGGAACAAGAAAGTTTAATTACATTAAAAACAGAAGTTGATTTTGAAGACTTTGACCAATTGCTGATTTATTATCGTGGGGATGTCTTTTCTAAAATCACCATTACCAAATTTTTCTTGTGGAAAAAAGAATTGGATTTGGATATTTTTGAACGGGTGATTTTACTTTTCAAGTTTAAGGATAAGGCATATTTTGAGGCAAAGGGCGATAAGATTGAGAATTTGGATTTTGAGCCAGGCAAAATCTATGTCTACATGTACAAAAACATTCCTTGCTACGATTTAGAGCTTCTCTTTCCAAATATAAAGACTAGCATGAATTGGAAAGACCGTCTGTTATTCGGTGTGCCAGCTTTAGGAGGAGGAGCGGCAGTTGTCTTGAAGGTATTGCCGAATTTGCTTTTGTTATTTGGAGCGTTGGTTTTCTTTACTTTTGGTCCCGATATAGCTCATCGCTTCAGTGTTGATGAAACCAGCGTTGTCGATATTGTTACTTTGTGGGCGGCAGTATCGTCGTTATTGATTGGATTGGGTGGATTTGCATTTAAGCAATATACCAGTTACAAAAATAAGAAGATTGAATTTCAAAAAAATATCACCGAAACCCTTTTCTTTAAAAACATGGCTACCAATGCTACCGTATTTCACTCGCTGATTGATTTTGCTGAAGAGGAGAAATGTAAAGAAATCATCCTCGTTTTTTATCATCTATTGACTCATCCCAAATCATTTACCACCGAATCATTGGATGACCATATTGAGACATGGTTATCCGACAAATTGGGGGTTAAAGTTGATTTTGATATTGATAAGACATTGCAAGAATTGGAGCAGTTGGAAGGGAAACCTAAAAAAGATTCATCTGCCGATGTGAAGGTTCCACTTCTTAAGCGTGACAAATCTGGAGTGTGTCATATTCTACCATTGGATGAAGCGTTGGTGGTCTTAGATGATATGTGGGATAATTTTTTTTTACATGCTAATAGTTGAATGAGTTTGTGAGCTACCCAAGCCTAAAGGCGTTGGGCTTCATGCTTCCAAGACGGGCACCTGCTATTTGGCATGAACCTTACCATCTCCACATGCGTTTCTACCTTCCCGCCGCCCCTAAAGAAGATTGACCTGAAAAGTGTATTTACCGATGAGGTATTTGTTTATGCCGATAAACACATGATTGATACGGTTATTCGTAATTTAGCCTCAAATGCCTTAAAATTTACATCTTACAATGGCAGTGTAACAATCGGCATGCAAAAACCAGTTATTACAAATCTAAATGGGGCTGAAAAATCCGATAGTTTTGTTAAGGTGTTTGTGACAGACACAGGAGTAGGAATTAGTAATGAGGATACTACTAAATTGTTTAGAGTGGATGTGCAACATAGCACAACGGGAACAGACGACGAGGCAGGTATAGGCTTAGGTTTAATCATGTGCAAGGACATGGTCGAAAAAA
>NBMH01000064.1 GCA_002084875.1 Anaerolineaceae bacterium 4572_78
TTACAAATTATCAATCATGTTTATGCTGAAATTGAACGGCAAAGCCTCGGTCAGACCTGACAGGTTTCTAAAAACCTGTCAGGTCTAACCAAAACCTGTAATTGCTTGTGCAGTGAATGGGCCGCCATGTCCCGAATATAATATTTTTGGTGAAAAACTCATGACTTTCTTGAGACTGGCATCAATAGTTTTAATATATCCAAAGTAAGGATAAACAGGGCGACATGGAAACAGCAAACTCCCCATGTAACCACCGATGATTAAATCGCCGATGATTGCCTCGCCGCTATCGAGAATAACCGAAATAGAACCGTGAGTATGACCAGGTGTAAAAACAATCTGACCAGGCACGCCATACGAATCGAGTCGCATTTCCTCTTCAATGATAATATCAGCCGTAAATGGCTTAAATGCCCAATTGGAAAATCGGGTGGCAAATTTAGCGGTAAAGCCTATCGGGACTAATTTACCATTATGACCTTCTCTTACCATGTCACTATCTGCTTTGTGAATAAGTGTAGGAGCATCACATAATTTTTTGAGAGCCACTGTGCTACTTACATGGTCGGCATGTCCATGCGTATGAATTATCAGAGTCAATTCATCAACAGAAACATTTTCTTTTTCGAGAGCCTGCAATATTTTTTTCT
The DNA here is from genome assembly GCA_002084875.1 of Anaerolineaceae bacterium 4572_78. GTDB lineage: Bacteria > Chloroflexota > Anaerolineae > 4572-78 > 4572-78 > 4572-78. Next base: position 651 of record NBMH01000064.1, read on the forward strand.
CTTCATTAGCACTACCTGTGTCAACCAAAATAGGTCTATCACCTTTGATGAGGTAGGCATTGGACATCCATAATGGAATTTGAGTTATCATGGTGTTTTCCTTGATTAATGTTACTTTATTTCAAAGCCAAAATTTCATCAATAGAAAACCCCGTCAGTTCGACTATGAGAGGAATATCCATGCCTTTAGCTAACATTTTGCCAACTATTTCGGCACGACCTTCGGCATGACCTTTGGCATGACCTTTTTTCATTGCCCAAGTCACTTCGCCTCTGGCATCTTGTTCTTTAATTGCCCAATAGTCATAAAATTCCATCTCATCCTCTGTCCAGCTATGTTGCTCTGCCACTTCATAAGCCAATTGCAATACTTCATCATCCATATTGTCAGGGACAACGTCCAATTTTCGGGTATGCTTGATGAAGTATATCCATTTCTCAAGTATTGTTTCTAATTCATGGACTTTCTTTTTGAATTTTGGTAATTCAATGAAATTGAACTCAACATCTTTGATTTCATGCTCGTGCGTTTCCGCATTTAATATCAAATGACGACTGAGGTAATTTTTATTCTCAAACTCGTTATATCCCAATACGCCAATGAATATTACTTGATTGAGTTTAGGATAGTCATCACCTCGTTTGAGCTGTGAGGAATAGGCTTTGGTGGTGTAATAAACAAAGCGTTTCATGCCACCCTCAAGCCCACGTACTTGCATTTCTACGATAAAGGTGATGCCACGCTTATCTTTTGCTTGTACATCAAGGGTGGTATATTTCAGCATTTTAATACGTGGAGCCTGAAACGGATTGAGGATAGTCACCTCTTGGATTTCCTTATCACCCGTCAGGTCTAAAACGGCATTTAGGAAAGAGATGAGGATTTGAGTTTTGTCTTCACTACCAAATATTTTCTTAAACGCTACATCATTTTTAGGGTCAACAAATTTCATATATCTTTTCCTTTTTTACGGATAATCAAAGCCTCCAGGGCTAGTGCTGTTTAATGCTAAAACCAAAAACATGGCTTGGGATATTTTTCGACATGATTTTTAATCACGTGGTCGCACAATGAAGCGAAAAAGCTTACTTTTTTATGTCAAAGCAATATTTGACGCTCCAGTTTATCTTTTCAAAAAATAGCATTGAACAGCCCTACATTGTATAGAGAGTGAATAAGTACAAATTTTTAGTTTATGCCCCGTATTTTCCAATCCTCATAGCATGAGCTAAAATCAGAGGCATAATATCTACATGCTTAATTGAGCCAAGACTACCAGTAATGCATGCTGTTTCCCCAAAACTTGTGTTGGGGTCACGTCGGACAGTTTTAGCGGCTAGAAGAACAGGCACTCGATGCCAACTATGTCGTGCTAGGGCGGCAGGTGTAGAGTGGTCGCCTGTAATAGCTATTACATCTGGTTTGAGGTCAAGCAGTATGGGAAGAGCTTTATCAACTTGCTCAATCACACCGACTCGTCCTTCGAAATTTCCATCTTCGCCATAGCTATCAGTCTTTTTGACATGGACAAAGAAGAAATCGTATTGATTCCAATATTCTTTGACTACTTCAAATTCTTCGGCAGGTGTTTCTGCAGTGTGTTCAATCACATCCATGCCGACTAAACGTGATACGCCTTTGTACATGGGATAAACTGCAACGGCAGCCGCTTTTAGTTTATAAATATCGGGGAATTTTGGCAAGCCAGGATCCATTGCTACCCCGCGCAAAGTGAAATTATTTGCTGGGAGCTGATTAGCTAAAATTTTACGTCCCTCCGCAACAAATTGAGTTAATATTTCAGCCGTTTTCTTAGCCGCTTCATTCGTTGGTGTAATTGGTTTAATCGGTACACCTGTCAATTGAGGGTCGGTGTCTTCAATACCACCGCTTAATCCCTCACTTCTCAATATCACTGCAAAACGATATTCTTTAACAGGGTCAACGAAAATTTCAACGCCCGGTATTTTAATTTGACGAAGCAGTTCGACACGTTTGGCACCTTCGTCGGTGGGAATACGTCCTGCTCGACGGTCGGTGATGAGACCATTCTCATCGGTGGTGCAGAAGTTACATCGAATTGCAACATCTTTTGCCTGTAATTTAAAGCCAATGCCTAATGCTTCAAGCACTCCTCGACCAATATTGTATAGTAATGGGTCATAACCGAATAAAGATAAATGTCCTGGTCCGCTGCCAGGACTAAAGCCAGGTGATACTACCTCACTTAAGCCTAATGATGAATGCATGACTAATTTGTCCATATTTGGAGTATTAGCCGCTTCTAGTTCGGTTTTCCCTCCTGCTTTTAACGGCAGTCCTCCCAGACCATCCATCACAAGCAGAACGATTTTTGAGCCGTTATCCACAGCCATGTCTTGAATATGTTTTAATTTTTGTTCCATAGAATATTTTCCAAGTCTATAATGTGATATGCAGTACGGGATTCTAGTCCGCACAGCTGACAGGCAATACACCTGTCATACATGAATACTATGCATCTTCAAGTAAACTAACTGTTAAACTATCTTCGCCGACAGTATTAAACAGTGATTTTTCGGTTTCTGAATCAAAGAGATGGAGGGTATCAATATTAAAGACCATCTCAACAGTATCACCGACACGGAAATGAGCTCGCGGGTCAACACGAGCGATAAATCGTTGGTCTTCACCAGCTATCATGAAAACGTTAATTTCAGCCCCCATCATTTCAAGGAGCTCTACTTTTGCCTTAGCTTTGGGACCCTTTACGCCTGATGGGAGATATTCGGGATGATGGATATCTTCGGGACGCACCCCAAATATTACTCGTCTGCTCACATCTTTGGCTAGATAGTCAGCATGTTTTCCACTTAAACGAATACGAAAAGCCCCAGTGTCAACATATAATTCCCTACGGTCACCAGTGATAGTAGCATCAAAGAAGTTCATGGATGGACTGCCAATGAATCCACCGACAAACACATTTACTGGTCGGTTATATAAATTTTGAGGGGAATCACATTGATGTAATATGCCATCTTTCATGACGGCAATACGGTCAGCCATCGTCATAGCTTCTACTTGGTCATGCGTAACGTAGACAAATGTTGTACCTAATTGTTGATGTAGTGTGGCAATTTCTGCTCGTGTTTGCACTCGCAATTTAGCATCAAGATTTGACAAAGGCTCATCAAACAGAAATACAGATGGGTCACGTACAATTGCTCGCCCCAAAGCAACTCGTTGACGTTGTCCGCCTGATAATGCTTTTGGTTTGCGGTCTAAGAATTTCTTAATCCCCAAGCTTTCAGCTGCTTTTGTCACACGCTTGTCAATCTCACTTTTTGGCACTTTGCGTAATTTCAAGCCAAATGCCATATTGTCATATACTGACATGTGTGGATAGAGAGCGTAACTTTGGAATACCATAGCAATATCGCGGTCTTTGGGAGGAACATCGGTAACAATTCTATCACCAATTTTAATATCACCACCTGAAATTTCTTCTAAACCAGCGATACAACGTAATGCGGTTGATTTACCACAACCTGACGGACCAACGAGCACTAAAAACTCCTTGTCCCTAATTGTAAGATTGAGATTTGGGATGGCGACAAAATCACCATATTGTTTAAGAACATTTTCAAATGTTACAGTAGCCATTTAGCAAACTCCTCTTATAATAATTAATTGTTAGCGTATTTGTTCAAACAAAAAAAGTATAGTACAAAATAGAAAATTACGCCATTTTTATTTTATTTATTGATCTCGCATTGTAATGCACAATGGTTAATTTGGCAAATTCTTAATTAAATTTTGTTTTTTAAGTTTTTCATGTTAATATGCAAGAATATTATTTATACAAGATTAGAATTACAAACTGGAATTTGCGAAATGACTTAAGTTATAGTAGAATAACTCGATAAGAATTATCATTAGGAGCAAGTATGTTACCAATTAACGTTTTACATTTTGCAGATACTCATATTGGCATGCGAAATTATGGTTATTTCCATCGCGAATCGGGTTTAAATAGTCGTGTACTTGATTTTTTGCGTTGCATGTCCGAAGTGATTGATTATGCCCTTGATAATGATGTTGACCTGTGCGTTTTTTCAGGGGATGCATATAAAAATCAAAGACCTGACCCTACAATTCAGCGTGAGTTTTCACGGCGGATGAAACGATTAACCACAGCAGGTATTCCCGTTATTTTTTTAGTTGGCAATCATGATATGCCGAGTGCTGACCGAGCTGCCTCAAGCCTTGATATTTATCGAACTTTAGATGTGCCAGGGGCAATTGTTGCCGACAGAGAGGAAATCTACAATCTGTCATGCCGTCGTGGACAGGATGTGCAAGTCGTTACCATGCCATATCCACAACGAAACCGTTTACTAAGTCGTGATGAATATAAACATCTGCGGCAACAATCCATTGAGGATTTGGATAACACGATTGCTGAAATCATGGAAGCCGATATTGAAGACCTAATAAAAGAGGCTCAACAAAATCCCGATGTACCCACAATTTTTGTCGGTCATTTCTCCGTTACAGGTTCGGTGTATGGCAGTGAAAAGAGTGTTATGATTGGTCGTGATGTGGTCGTTTCAAAGGGACATTTGGCAAATCCTGTTTGGGATTATGTAGCATTGGGACATATCCACAAACACCAAGAATTAAATAACGGTGCCCATCCGCCCATAGTTTATCCTGGTAGCTTAGAACGCATTGACTTTGGAGAAGAAAAAGAATCCAAAGGATTTGTTATGGCAAAGGTAGAAAAAGGGAAAACAGAATGGGAATTTATCACGGTCAAAAGTCGTCCGTTCCGTACCATTCGGGTTGATGTTCGCAAATCGGATGACCCCATGAGCAAAATACTAGATGAAATCATCAGCCATCATGTCGCAGGTGCTATTGTTCGAGTTATCATCCATGCTACTGAAGAACAAGACCCTCTTATTGAAGACTATACCATAGAAAAATCTCTTGAAGAAGCAAGCTATATTGCTGGAATTAAGCATGACATTGACCGTGTTTTTCGGAAGAGGCTGGGGGAAACTAATATCGAAACTTTAACACCTGAAAAAGCATTAGGGTTGTATTTCCAATCAAAAGGGATGGAACCTGAACATCAGGAAAAGTTGATGAAGCATGCTGAAATTGTGATTAAAGGTGAATAGTATGATTGTTAAACCGTTTTTGTTTGACCATTAATTTTATGACAACTTGACACAATTAGAAACCGTGCTATAATGCCCAAGTTAAAAACTTGAATTATTTTATCGTTTAATTATCATTTTTCGGATAATCCTCAAAAAATTGATTAATAACATATGTCTCAACTCAGATTAGGGCTGTTCAATGCTGTTTTTTTGACGATACATTGGAGCGTCAAAGCTAGCTTTGACATGAAAAAGCAATCTTTTTCTCTCATTGTGCAACCGCGTGATTGAAAATCATGTCGAAAAATATCCCAAGCCATGTTTTTTGTCTTATCATCTTTAGGAATTGGAGTCCGATAATATTTTTGAATGTTGTAGCCGCAATTTCCAATTGCGAGCGTATGGCACACGCCCTACGTGATTAGAAATCATGACTACATATCCAAAATCTTTTTTAGTTACGTTTTTTTGATAAAAGGAGTAATTTAATCGAATGGCAAACTTGTCCAAAAAGGTTTATTCCCGTATTGATAATGTCCTTGAGTTACCAAGATTGATTGAAGTTCAGTTAAACTCTTTCAAGTGGTTCGCTATGGAAGGACTAAAAGAACTGTTTAAAGAGATTTCACCAATTGTTAGTTTCAACAAAAATTTAGAACTTTCTTTTTTGGATCATCGCTTTGGTGAACCTAAATATGAAGAAAGTGAATGCCGCCAACGTGATATTACGTATGCCAATCCGCTATGGGTGCAGGTGCGGTTAGTCAACAAGGAAACGGGTGAAATCAGCGAGCAGGAAGTCTTCATGGGAGATTTTCCCAGGATGACCAAAAATGCAACGTTCATTGTCAATGGGGCAGAGAGGGTTGTTGTTTCACAACTCATTCGCTCACCAGGTGTATATTTTGCTGTAACAGAAGATAGAAGCACCGGACGCAATTTAGCCACAGCTAAACTCATTCCTAATCGTGGAGCCTGGTTAGAATTTGAAACATCGAAACGAGACCTGATTTCAGTTAAAGTTGACCGCAAACGAAAACTTCCGGTAACAATTTTACTACGTGTAATTGGATTTGCTACAGATGAAGAGATTTTAGAACTATTTGAAGATGTTGATACGAATATTAATCATCCTTATATCGCCTCAAGTATTGAAAAAGACCCGACCAAAGATGAAGAAGGTGCTCTCATTGAATTTTATAAACGGCTTCGACCTGGTGACCCGCCGACATTGGACAACGCCACGACGTTTATTCAATCACTTTTCTTCTCTCCGCGTCGTTATGACTTAGGCAAAGTAGGACGATACAAGTTGAACCATAATTTAGGGTCGGATATTCCACAAGAACAGCGGATATTAACTCAAGAGGATTTAATTAAAGTGCTTAGGCGAATAATTAATATTAACAATGGAAAAAAACAACCCGATGACATTGACCATTTGGGCAATCGTCGAGTCAAGACAGTTGGTGAGTTGATTCAAAATCAGCTTCGGATTGGCTTGCTACGCATGGAGCGTGTGGTAAAGGAGCGAATGTCCTTAAAAGACCCAGAAGATATTACTCCTGTGTCACTTATTAACATTCGACCAGTAATTGCTACTCTTCGTGAATTTTTCGGAGGCAGTCAGTTAAGTCAGTTTATGCAACAAACCAATCCCCTAGATGAACTTACTCATAAACGAACTTTAAGTGCCTTAGGTCCGGGTGGTTTACGGCGTGAACGTGCAGGATTTGATGTGCGTGATGTTCACCATAGCCACTACGGTCGGATTTGTCCCATTGAAACACCTGAAGGTCCAAATATTGGTCTTATCGGTAGGTTAGCTTCGTATGCTAAAGTAAATGAATATGGCTTTGTTGAAACTCCTTATCGAAAGGTTATCAAAAGTATTAAGGCAAACAATGTTGAATCTTTGATAAACAAAACGTTGCGTCAAGATGTCTACGATTTAGAAACAGGTGAGGTAATTGCAGAACATGGGACGGTGATAGAGAAAACACTAGCTAAAAAAATTGTTGATTTGGACTTAAAAAACCCTATCAAGATTCGTCCTATGATTATCAAAAGAGTTGATTATCTATCAGCTTATGATGAGGATTTGCATACCATTGCTCAGGCTCAAACAGATATTGATGAACATGGTCAATTCGTGCAAGACAGAGTAGAAGCACGCAAAGGAAAAATAACTGGTTTTGAGCCAACCATAAATATTGATTATATTGATGTATCTCCTAAGCAAATTGTGGGTATTAGTGCGGCACTGATTCCATTTTTGGAGCATGACGATGCTAACCGAGCATTGATGGGCTCAAACATGCAACGCCAAGCTGTTCCTTTGCTCCGCCCCGATGCCCCTTGTGTGGGAACAGGCATGGAGCCGTATGCCGCCCGCGACTCAGGACAAGTATTAATTTCTCAACATGATGGTGAAGTGATAAGTATTACCAGTAAGCATATCCTAATCCAAGAAGAGACAGGAGCAATCCATGATTATGAAATGCGGAAGTTTGGTCGCACAAACCAATCAACATGCATTGACCAACGACCGATTGTTTATAAAGGTGAATATGTCAAGGTAGGACAAATTTTAGCTGATTCTAGTTCTACTGAGCAAGGTGACTTGGCTTTAGGGCAAGATGTATTGGTTGGTTTTCTTAGTTGGGAAGGTGGAAACTATGAGGATGCCATTATTATCAGCCAGGAATTGATTAAAGCTGACAAATTCACTTCGATTCATGTAGAAAAACATGAGGTTGAAGCTCGTGACACCAAACTTGGTCCTGAAGACATTACTCGTGATATTCCCAATATTGGGGAAGAATCCTTAAAAGATTTGGACGAACAGGGCATTATTCGAGTTGGTGCTGAAGTAGGACCCGGTGATATTCTAGTCGGTAAAATCACACCGAAAGGAGAAACCGAATTAACTCCTGAAGAGAAATTACTACGGGCAATTTTTGGTGAAAAAGCACGTGAAGTAAAAGATTCTAGTTTACGTCTGCCGCATGGTGATAGAGGAATTGTGGTTGATGTACAGGAATTTTCTCGTGAAGAATACCGCGATTTGGCTGCTGGTGTTGAACAGATGGTACGAGTCATGATTGCTCAAAAACGTAAACTTCGAGAAGGAGATAAAATGGCAGGACGACATGGCAACAAAGGTGTAATTTCCCAAATTGTCCCTGTTGAAGATATGCCCTATCTTGAAGATGGTACACCCATTGAAATTATCCTCAATCCGCTAGGCGTACCTGCTCGCATGAACATCGGGCAGATATTAGAAACCCATCTAGGTTTTGCGGCTAGGCGACTCGGTTTTCGAGCAGTAACTCCTGTTTTTGATGGAGCCCATGAATCTGAAATTCAAGAGGAATTGGCTAGAGCATGGTTGATGGATAGAGCATGGTTGAAAGTTACTGAAGAAACATGGGAATGGATTGCCGAACAAGGTTTTGCCGAAGAAGAGTTGAGAGATGAAGAAGAATGTCGGCAACTTTATCTTATAGATGCTTTGGATGGACAAGGATATGATGAGAATAAAATCGTAACCGATGAACAATATGCTCGTCATGCGGCTGTGTCTTACTGGCTGACGAAAGAAGGCTATGATGTGAAACATATTTTGTCTGATAGCAATGGAATGTCTAAAGATATTGTACGCATAACATGTCTACGGGAATGGTTGGTTTCTCTTCAGGAACAGTACCATGTCAGTAGAGATTTGCGTTACTCACAAACCATGGAGAACTTAGACATTGATGCCTTATCCAATGAAGATGTTGACCGCACAGCCATACTTGTCAGTAGAGAAACAGGTCTTTCCATGCCTACTACGGGCAAGGTAAAATTGTATAACGGCAAGACAGGAAAACCGTATGATACTGCTGTGACGGTGGGTGTGATTCACATGCTCAAGTTGGCTCACTTGGTTGAAGACAAAGTTCATGCTCGGTCTACGGGTCCATATAGCTTGGTAACACAACAACCACTCGGCGGTAAAGCACAATTTGGTGGGCAACGATTTGGTGAAATGGAAGTGTGGGCTTTAGAGGCTTATGGTGCCGCTCATACCCTACAAGAAATGCTCACTGTTAAAAGTGATGACGTTACCGGGCGAGTGAAAACTTATGAGGCAATTGTGCGGGGTGAATCGATTCAAGACCCCGGTGTACCTGAGAGCTTCCGTGTGTTGGTCAAAGAACTTCAATCGCTTGGCTTAGCTGTTGAGGTATTTGCTGACGGTGATGAAAGCATTACTTTTGGCAAAGAAGAACATAAAGACCGTTTTCCCAAACTTGGTTTAGGGTTAGGTATTCCAGGTAGCCGTCGTTAGGAGTAAGGAGTGTAAAAGGTTGTAACTGTTCACACCCACCCTAGCCCCTTCCCCTTATGGAGAGAGGAATCGTGCTCCCCTCTCCTTGTATGGGAGGGG
>NBMH01000235.1 GCA_002084875.1 Anaerolineaceae bacterium 4572_78
CCTCCAAGGTAAAATTCGCTTGATTGATATTTGTGTTATTACCTCCATTCGTCGTAATCACCGGAGCATTCGGTGGTGTAACATCAGGCGAACAAACCGGATAGTCATTTTCATAAAGACCGCTTTCCGTATCACAGCCATCACAGTCATTCGTCTGATCAGCATCATCATTGGCAAAACCCGGATCACATGTAACGAGACCTTCGCTGCAGATTCCATGCCCATTGGTGTTAATACCTTCACATGAAACACCTACTGTTGCGTTTGCCGTATCATTGGTTAGTGGCTGATTGGGTCCTTCCACAGATAGGTTAAGACTGGTTAGATTGCTGGGAACTGTTGTTCTGAACTTCCCTGGTTGCCCCACAACAGGCTCAAAAGTAACACCATTGGCATTGGCATTAAGTTTGCCTAATACCAAATCACTACTGACTCCTTCATCCGTGGTACCTGTGAGATCCAACAGCAAATGACCATCTGGGTCACGAGTCACTTTGGTCGATAAAACAGGCAGAGAGTTACCCATAATATAATCCGTATCACTATCAAGAGTAGTCATGGAGCCCAAAGCAAAACGGGTGTTTTCCACTTGAAGTGAATAGTCAACCATGGACTCACTTTCATTTTGGAACTTAAACACTGTGGCAAAGATTCCAGTCGGTGATTCCATAACCGGTTGTCTGGCAGGATCAGCCATTGCCTCCTGATTTATTGAAACCACATTGAGTGTACAGTTTCCGTTTTCATCAAGAATGTAGTGCTCATCGGGATCAAAGACATAGGGTCTTATACCACTCACATCACCTATTTCCCCGTAACCTGTCTGATAATTATCATAAATGACTTGTGTGAGACCGACTGTACTGGGTTTTATTACTATGTCACCGCTTATCATCTCAAACTTCATGCCGTTAAAGTGCGCGTCAGGGTGACTTTCATCAAAGTTAACTGTAAACGATCCTGTTTCACCGGGTTCAAACTTCTTTGAGGCAAGCCCCCCAAACTCAAGCCCTTCACAGGGATTATCACCGCCAGTTCCACCACCACCCATAGCGCCAACTCCACCGGTACCTCCCATGCCGCCTTCCGCGGCCTGCCCGCCTGTTCCGTTATTAGGATTATCCGGCCCACAGCCAGTCAGCAAAAGAGCACCACCTGCCAATGCAGCGCAAGCGAGTCGTCTTGACCTGCTTACTAAAGCAGGTCTTGGCCCAGATTCTCTGAGTCTGGGTGTAAATACTTCTTTCATAAGCTCTAAGTTAGTAAAAAACTATAAACCATTTTTGTTTCTGTGTCAATAGTTTCGACTAAGAGCTTTCCTTACACATTTATAATAGCAAATTCCCGCAAAAACGCAACCTTGACAGACTATCAAACACATGCTAACATAACTTTCCTCGTCCAAGTTAACCCAAACCCATGCAATCTCGTAGATACTTACGAGTTGCCGCCCGATACATCATAGGCTTTCTTATTATCACCCTTGCCGCAGGTCCGCTCCTTTCAGTAAAACCTGTACCTTTCGCCAGCGGTAAAACGGATGAGACTACTTACTATTTCCTCACCGACCACCTTGGTAGTGTGAATGTTGTTTTAGATGAACAGGGTAATGTCGTGGAAAGACGGGATTATTTGCCATATGGGCAGGAAAGAGCTGTACACGAAGAATTGAACGTCCCGGAAACCGATTACGGTTTTACAGGCAAGGAACTGGACAGTGAAACGGGTCTTAATTACTATGGAGCCAGATATTATGATCCTTTAATCGGCAGGTTTGTACAAATGGACCCGCTTCTCCTGAATCTCGATCAAATGTCACAGAAACAAAGAAACGCTTTCCTAAGTGATCCGCAGAATCTTAACACTTACGCGTATGTGCAGAATAATCCTGTAAAGTACACTGATTCTACAGGCTTATACAAGGAAGATGTCCACTACGATCTGACATTTTTCATTTCAATGGTTGCCGAATTAAGCTTCAATCAATCGAAAACGGTAGCGTTTCACGATCAGGACACAGATAACAATATTATGACTTCGCCAATAAATCCATTTGCTACTAAGAAATATCATTTTGTCGACAGGACAGAAACTCTGGATCGTATTGATAATGCTATTGCGGAATCATCATTAGAAGCCTTTGGTCAAGCCCTGCACTCTTTCCAGGATACTTATTCACATGGCGGATATACGCCATTCACTCACATTAAAGCTGGTGATTTGCCTGACCTTACACATCTTGCGCCTGAAAAAGCCCTGCAAATGAGTGAGCAATCATTTCGTCTTCTACTCCTAATGAATCAGGATGAGAATGGGTTGGGTAATTTGAGCCAAGAAGAATACAATAACGAATCAGACAGAAGGTGGGGAATCGCGAATAATCAAATTATGGACTACTTGAAACTTGAGGATAAATCAGGCAGCGACATCAAAAAATGGGCCGATATGTCTAAGAAAAAGGAAATCGTGGAAGGAACAATAACAAACAAATAACAACTATGAGCTTTAATCAATTTCACAAAATAGTATCACCGGTGTATCTCAATCTAATAGCCGTCTTTCTGTATTACATGTTTCGGACTACAGGAAATTTTCTCTATTCGGATTGGAATACTTATTGTTTCTATTTATTACTTGGTATTGTGCCAGTGCTTACCTTCATTTGGGTTTTTGTGAGATTTAGAAAAATAGCAAAAAAACAAAATAGCAAAAATGCATTTCTGACAGCAATGGCACCTGGTTTCCCTATAGGCGTTTTCATCGGTTACGGCTTATGGGAAATGGCACATGGTAGCGAAATACAATATTTATTTCTCGCCATCATTCTATACGGTGTCCTGGCATCATTAATTACTGGATTTCTGGGATTTTGTATCAACTTCATTCTTCGAAGAAAATGAATTGTTAAGATTTATTAATTTATTTTTTGATTGTTTTCTTGGGGTGTTTGTTTTTTATAATGGTTCCAAATACCTGGATATACGAGGCCTACAACAGCGGTATATAAGGCTCGGCTGCCACTTCCGACGCTGGCCACGCCTCGCCCAAATCCAGCACTGGTGGTATCATTTTACCAGCACTGTACTTCTTATATACACATTAAATATGTTATAATTATAAAACAAACTAACCTTAAACAATTATGAGAACGCCAAACACACAAGCAGAAAGCCCTGATGTACAACCAGTCAATCCTGAGGTACAAAGGGAAATAACTTCACTTTTTACAACTCATGGCTATGAGGAAATGATACATGATGCAGTAGTTCCGTTAGGTGGAACCTGTCTAAAGAAAGGCAATACAGTAGTCCGCATTGCACCACATCAAGATTCACCTTCTGGTTTAGAAATCGGAGTATCTGACGGCACAGAACGTAGCAGGATAAGCAAACTTCTTGGTGGGAAGGGATGGCAAGATATTTTGGCGTCAAATGGAAAATTTAGACTTGGTGCAGAAATACCATCAACTGTTGAGGGTAGTAAAAGTAAGGGGTATATACTTGAAGTGAATGCCTAAAATAATTCTAGATTAAGGACCAATTTATTGTTACATCCGCTAACAGCAGTTTATAGGGCTCGCTCCCTATTTGAGATAGGCTGGATCTTCGCTCGCCCAAATTTACCAATGGTATATCATTTTACCATCGGTACTCTTCCTATAAACTGCAAACGTTGGCGTAAAAGCCACACTGGCAAGTACCCCAAATCTAAGACATCTGGTGTGCAACAGTTAAATGTGGTCTGGCATACAGGGCTGGTGGCATCTTAAGAGCGGTGTGGATGCGACGGTTATTGTAGTAATGAAGCTGTAAATAAATAGCTTCCATAAACTCACCAATGGTTTCAAATCGACTTGGATGTCCCAGGTCTTTTTTAAACTCACTGTAAAAAGATTCCTGATAACCATTCTGCCAGGGGGAGGATTTTGAGCTGAAGGAGGCTTTGACACCTTTCTCTTTAAGCTTATCCAAGTAAGTATAAGAGGTGTTAAGCTTATCCAAGTAAGTATAAGAGGTGTATTCACTTCCCTGATCAGAGTGCAGGTAATGTGGAGCTGAGCGTTTTTCCAGTGCATCATCAAGGGCGTCAATCACCAGATGACGGTCATGCTTTCCGGAAAAGGCGAATCTCAATGACCGTAGCCAGATACCAGAACCTTCCCCGAAACCATATGTAGGTAAAATCAGATGCCCAGAGAACATCTCTTTTTAGAGGGCACATGATTTTAGCGTAATTGGGAACGCAAAGAGCATCCTTGTTTAGATCACCTTTTTTACGAGGTCTTCTCACTCTTCTGCGGTAAGGTTTGATATCAAACTTCTTCATAACCCTGAGAATGCACTTCTTATTGCGACCAAGGTGAATAGCAAGCCTTCTATGTCCGTAAGAAGGGTGCTCAGAAAGAGTGAAGAGAATCTTCCTCTTAATTGCCTCATCTCTCACCTTCATCTTTGATTTGTAGTACAAAGAAGATCGAGAGATTCCAAGCTTCTTAGCCAGCTCCTTTTTATTCTCTTTAGATTGCATAACGAGACTGATTTTTTTTAGAACGCTCATTCATGAGCATAGCTTGTCCTAACAATCGTTTAAGCTCATCATTCTCCCTACGAAGCTTATTGAGCTGAAGGATGTTTGAGGGTAGCACTGTTGATCTTCTTAGCCAGGCATAGACAGTGGGAGTACTGATACCATGCTCTTTGGCTGCCTGAGTAGCTGTGACTCCTTCACTGCGAATACGATGAAGAATTTGCTGTTTGATCTCAGCTGAGATACGTGGACGGTTACCCATGATAAATAATGGTTACAGATTAATTATGCGTTTTTGCATAACGCCTGTCCAATATAAGGGGTACTTGCCATACTGCCTATTTGTCTTTAAGGACATTTATTTATTAAGTAAGGTACTTTTAGAACATTTTTATTGACAATACAACATATTTTTACTAGAGTAAAGCTCGCTCTAAATAACAACCCTATGAAATATCAAATATTCCGAGAGGTTGCCTACTCCCTATTAATAAGCATATTCGCCGCTTCCATCTTGAGCAGCGGAAATATTTCATATGCGACTGAAGGTGAAGAAACAACCTACTACCTCCTCGAAGATCATCTCGGAAACATAGATGTCGTTCTTGATGAAGCTGGGAATGTAGTAGAAAGAAAGGATCATCTACCGTATGGCAATGAAAGGGTAAAGATAACCGAAGAAGGTGCACCAGATACAGACTACGGATTCACGGGAAAAGAAAAAGATGATGAGACAGGACTGTATTACTACGGTGCAAGATATTATGATCCCGTTATCGGAAGATTCACCTCCCTTGATCCATGGGAAGGTGATCTTACTGATCCTCAGAGTCTGAATAAGTACAGCTACGCCAGAAATAATCCAGTTAGATACATTGATCCTGATGGCAGGACTTTCTACGACAATCTTATCTGGTCACTTGGAATGAAATACCTCAATTCAAAAGGCTATGAGATTTCTGCTGAATTTCTGAATTACTCTGTCAACTGGAATCAGATAGTGCCTTTCCAAGGACCTTCAGAGAAGAAAGGACTTTATTACAATGCCAGCTCAAGCGACACAATGTCGCAAAAGATAGGAGGTAAAATAAAGGGCACTAGTGAATATCAAAAAATAATCGGAACAATATATGATTCCATATCAGCTGGAGACCTGAGTGGAAGAGAAACGGGAGCTTTCGCGAAAACGGATAATCCAGATCTCTACTATTCCATACATGAATTTGATTACTCATTTAGCGCTGAAGCACTCGAAGATGGGAGTTATAATGTTGATATTAATATCACCGATACGTATGATTTTGATCGGAAGCGGAGTGAAGATTTTGGTGATGTCATAGTGAATATGGCTGCCGACAGTCAAATGTTAGATGCCATTCAAACTTATGAAATCAAAATTGATTTACAGGAAACTATCAAAATAGAAAAAGATGACAAGGACTCCGAATAATTAAGAATCAACATGAATAACAACAAAACATTCTCATCAGTAAAGAAAATAGCTAAATACATATTATTGGTATTGCTTGTAATCATTTTCTTGCTGACTCTTCGTGCTTTTGTGGCAGCCTTCTTTATGCCACAGGTTATTGAAAGCTCATTTGGTAATCGCGATACGATTGCAGTGCTGGGTGATGGGAAGTTCGAGCTAGCTAAATCAAATAATCACATCGTACTTCAAGATGAGAGATTTGGTGGCGGAAATTTAACAATTGTAAATACTGTTGAAGACTACAGTATTAAAGACGATTATCTATATGTTATCGGTGACTACACTAGTGGCTACAAAATCACAGCAGAAGGAACTGAAATGGCGTCAAGATATCTTGATATGGATTCAGGTGAATATATACGTTACAAAGAAAGCGATTCTGTTCCACGTTATTTAATACTAAATACGCAAACAGCTGACCTTAGAGCATATTCGGAACTAGAAGAAATACCGGAAATAGACAGAGAAATATTCATAAAAATGTTCTAAAAGAGTCTTATTTAGATTGAAAAATAGGCAGTACTCCTCGCCTACGGCTCGGGGCGGCTAACAGCAGTATATGACGGCTTATTGCCTCAGCTCGGCAAACGCCCACATTTGTCACTGGTGTGCCTGACGGCGCATTATACCAGTAACACTCATCGCATATACTGCAAACGTTGTACGCAATTCAAAAAATATTTTTCCTTTTATATTTAGAAGGTTTATACCTTGGATAAGGTACTTTTGATAGGCTTTTACTTAGGAGGTCTGTTTGTTTTTTATATTTATCTTCAACATTCATATTTCT
>NBMH01000236.1 GCA_002084875.1 Anaerolineaceae bacterium 4572_78
TTTCAGTTGAAGGGCTAGTATCTTTCATCATTCTGTACCTATAGTTAATTTTTTAGAGTAAATTCTTAAAATTAGAGCATTTTTAGACTCAAAAAGACCTTTACATCATTTTAATCTTATGGTAGAATTTTGTCAAGTAGCTTTTTAGCACTTTTTAACTCAAAACGCGTTGAGAGTTTTTGTAATTTAATCATTTTACATACGTTACTGGAGCGACAAAGCAAGCTTTTACCATCCTGAGTTGTTTAAGAGATTTGTCATGAATTATAAAAACTTATGTCCGCGTGAAATTGAAGTTATTTTAGCCACTGCTGAAGGGCTTACGGATTTGGAAATCGCCCTAGAATTATGCATCAGCCGCCACACGGTTGATACGTATCAAAGGCGTATTCGTGAAAAGCTAAACGCTAAAAGTAAAGCCCATTCTGTTGCTATCTATTATACCAATCATTATAACACAAAAAGGAGTTAGTTGCATGTCCCGTATTTGGGGGATTTTGCTTCATGGAAGTATAATGACGCACAAAAGAATTGCAATTGTAGGTACAATGGGAGTAGGTAAAAGCACATTGGCTCATGATATTGCTACTAAGCTAAGATTAAATCATGTCGAATTGGATGCCTTATACTGGCAAGTAAATTGGACTCCTCTGCCTTTGCCACTGTTTCGTGAGCAAGTGCAACGTAAGGTTGGCGGTAGTCGCTGGGTAATTGATGGCAATTATCGGGAGGTGAATAGTCTTGTGTGGCGAAATGCCGACACGGTGATATGGCTGGATTATCCACTGCAATTGATTATATGGCAATTATCAAAACGCATGTTAGGCAACTGGTTGACTAAAAAAGAACTATGGAACGGCAACAAAGAGTCGTTTTACACACATTTTTGCACACGAGATTCACTTTTTCTAAAGGCAAAACGAACTCATCTCAAGCACCGCCAAATATATTCAGAAGTCATGCAAAAGCCTGAATATGCTCATGTAAACTGGCTCCGTTTTAGCAAGCCTGGAGATTTCATGGTCATTACTATAACTTTGCCTGATAAAATTGAGCATAAATTACGATTAAAATCGGATGTTCAACATGTGCCTATTAGTACAATCATTGTAAATATGCTTGTTCATGCTTTTGAAAAAGACGATGAACTAACACTGGAATCATTTATGGCTGAAGTAAAAATGATGCCACCTAACCCGGCAAGCCTGCGACCAGCTAGCGGTTCACTAGGTGAAGCATTACGCAACGCCCCTGAATCCCTCGATTTTGATTTAGCCACTTGGAATAAAGAGTGGGCTATAGTCGAAGCAGAAATGAAGACAATAACTCGCTTAAATGACATAGCGGAAGAAATTATGTAAAATTATGGCTAACTATCTATTGGAACAGAATTTAGCAGAATGGGAACGTCTCAAAGCAAAATTTCATTGTTACATTCCTGATGTGGACGATGCCGAAAAAGCAGCTCATTTGCGTATTACCGAAAAAGCAGCTCATTTGCGTATTATTTTGCGACGGAAAGGATGGCAATTAGAGGCGATTGATGCCATAATTGCTATTGTGGCTGTTCGTTATGATCTTATTCTACTAACAAAAGATAAAGATTTTCGGAAAGTGCCACTTTTGAAAAAAGTAAATTGGCTACTATAGTTTTTAAGAAAAAGATTTTGGAGCCGTAGCCGCAATTAATTACCACCTCAAGCACCGCCAAATATACACAGAAGTCATGCAAAAGCCTGAATATGCTCATGTAAACTGGCTCCGTTTTAGCAAGCCTGCCGATACAAAAGCATGGTTAAACGGTTTGCTGTTGCCTAAGACATCTTTTGTCCATAACAATTGTGAATTTTGCATCCATGGCTGACGATTTAAAAGTACATCTAAAACAATATTGGTATCCAACAGTAATCGTTTCATCTATATTTTTCCATGCGATGTTCTTCAAGCCACTTATCAACCATGTAATCTGTCGGTGGCGGGGCAGATGTTGCTAATAAACCCAATGCTTTTGGTAAAGTTTTCCCAATAAATGTCACGTATTTTCGGGACATGACGATTGGTTGTTTTTGTGTTAGAATCAAGGTATTTTAAGTGATTTAGGTGAGATTTGTTTAGAATTTCATCAGGACTCTTTTTAGGTTTTGTGTTATAATATGTGCAATTAAATTTTTTTAATGAAGAGGAAACGTTTATTTTTGTTATTTAGCATGCTGATATTGTTGGGCATGCTGTTGGTGTTGCCGAGTAGTCGGCATGTGGGCTTGGCGGAGGAATTGGAAGAAGTTGGTAAAATAAACAAATCAACTTCTGTTACTTTTTATTTACCCTTTTATCCTGATGCTAAGTCAAAAGGACTCGATGGAATAAAAATTAGTCGTACAGGACGATTATTTGAGCAGGATTATATTGATGCAGGTATTACCGTCTATGACAATAATGATTATCATCCTGGCAATAGTGATATTAATCACAGTGCTAATGAACGTGGAGCAATTGATTTTGTCTTACCTGAAAATACGGTAGTACGGGCTGCTGCCGCTGGTGAAGTAACAAGTGGTGAGGTTGGTACAAGTACTTGTGAGATAGCTATTAGACATAACGACGGCTCAAAAACTTACTATTTACATTTGAATGAAAGTTTTGTAAATGTAGGTAATAAAGTAAACCAGGGTGATGAAATAGGTCTATCAGGCAATCGTTGTGGCTCTACTGGGGCTCATCTTCACTTTTCTCGTTGGGTAAGTGGCAAAGAATCAAAAGTGACATTTGCTGATGCTTCAGTTCAGGAACATGATGGTATTGTTCGTCCCTCAAAATCTGCTAACGGACTTTATTTCTTGTACAAAGCAGATGGTGATGTTCCAACCGATGATGAAGCAGATAATTCTTCAAATACACCGTTTCCCGATGTTCAACCTGGTGATACATTTTTTGATTATGTCATGGCATTATATTACCAAGGGGCAATCAATGGCTATAGCAATGGTAATTTTGGACCTGATGACTATATGACTCGTGGACAAATGGCAAAGGTTATTGTACGTGCTTTAAGCCAGCAAACAGAGTATGATGATGGGGAATGTGCTTTTCCTGATGTGTGTCCTGGACATACGTTTTATCATGACATTCGCCGTATCAAAGAACTAGGCATTACCAGTGGCTATAGTGATGGTGAATATAAACCAGGTAATGAATTATCACGCGGGGCAATGGCAAAATTCATAACTATCGCTCATGATGGGAGTGAACCTTCGTATAGCACATGTAGTGAACCATTTCCTGATGTAGCATGTGATAGTACATTTTATCCTCACATTCGGCGTTTGAAAGAAATATTTGATAATAAAGGGGTTGGTTTAGGATACAGTGATGGGCTTTTTAGACCTGATGATACACTATCTCGTGGAGGTGCCACGAAACTAACAGTTGTCGGATTAGGTTTAGAAGAATGGATACCCCCATTTCCTGATGTATTACCTGATAATACCTTTTATCGTTATATAAAAACCATGAAAGAACGTGGCATTACCGATGGTTTTAGCGATGGCGAATATAAACCTGAAAGAAATGTTACTCGAGGTGAATCATCAAAATTTGTGACTCGTGGCATGGGTATCTACCCTTCTTATACTGATGGTCGCCAAAGTTTTCCTGATGTTTCATCTAGTCACACTTTCTATGATTATATTGAATATTTGAAAGAGAATGATATTGTATCAGGTTATTCAAATGGCAATTTTGGTCCCGAAGATAATATCACACGTGGGCAAATGGCAAAAATCATTATTAATGGGCTTGGGGTACAAGGACTAGTTTGTGAATATAATGCGACACCATATTTTCCTGATGTTCCCACTGACCATACATTTTATAATGAAATTCAGTGTTTAAAAGACTTTGGAATCACAAGTGGTTACAGTGATGGTACATACAAACCCGATGATAATATCACGCGTGGGCAAATGTCCAAGTTTATTGTTTTGGCATTTGTGGATGTTACACCAGAAGTAGAACAAGAGTTATCAGAATCTATCAATGATGATTATACGACAGCTCCTGTTCAAGAATTATATGACCCTGATTCAGAAAAGAATGAATATGATACAGACGTTGATTATGTTGGAAGTGTTGTCAATTATGTTGTTTCTACGGGCGATGATGACTGGTTCCAAGTTGATGCTGTGGAAAATGAAACATACGAACTTAATACGCAAGATACAGGTTTAAATGCAGGTCTTGAAATTGTTGTAGCTGGAAGTACACAGAATATTGTTGACGGTATTTTTCTACGTCAAGCAACGTTGAATAAAACGACGCACATTGATGAAGAAATATCCTTGACATGGACAGCTGATCAGACAGGTAAATATTATGTTCGAATTCGTAATACAAAGGAATTTGCTAAAGAAGGGGCATATACCAATGTTTCTGTTCAATTAGCCGATTCAGTACCAACTGTTATTACAGGTGATGTCAATTGCGATGATACAGTAGATGTGGTAGATGCCATGTTTATTATGCAATATGGTGTTGATATGCGTACAGCCAGCACAACATGCCCTGCTTCTGGTGTCAATGAATTATATGAAGGGTCATGTGATGTCAGTGGAGACAGTACATGTAATGTCGTGGATGCCATGTTTATCATGCAGTGCAATGTTGATATAGCTAATGCATTTTGTCCTGTAAAAAAGTAAATTTTTGAAATAAAGAAGTCAGCTTTTAAAAGTTGACTTCTTTACTCTTTGTTATTTAGGAGAAAGCAAATGAAATATTTTAGGATTTTCACATTTTATATTATCATTCTGATTATGACTACTTCAAGTTATAATCACAATGATACCCATGCTTATTTTCACCCTGCAAGCGACCAAGTGTCAATAGGTTCAGCAACAATTAAAGCAGGCGAAAGCACAGTGCTTAGTTTGCAAGCTAACGTTACCAATTTAGGGGCAGCAGATATTGATGTAGCGTTTGATTCAGCAGCATTGAATGCTACTTGCGAACCTAATCGAGCTGATTTTGACTCGAATATTTGTAATGTAACTGATGGCAAAGTACAGATGAATATCGTTTCTGCTTCTGGTGTTTCAGGTGAAGTTACACTAGCTGATATTACTTTTGAGGCTGTTGGACAAGAAGATGTAACAGATGTTGATGGACAAATTACCATTGATTCGGGAGGTGCCGCAGATAACCAAGTGTCAATAGGTTCAGCAACAATTAAAGCAGGCGAAAGCACAGTGCTTAGTTTGCAAGCTAACGTTACCAATTTAGGGGCAGCAGATATTGATGTAGAATTTGATTCATCAGTATTGAATGCCACATGTGAACCTAATCGAGCTGATTTTGACTCGAATATATGTAATGTAACTGATGGCAAAGTACAGATGAATATCGTTTCTGCTTCTGGTGTTTCAGGTGAAGTTACACTAGCTGATATTACTTTTGAGGCTGTTGGACAAGACAACCTACACCTTCAATGCAAATGTTAGCCCTTCCAATGCCAGTGCACCAATCAATTATACATGGTC
>NBMH01000237.1 GCA_002084875.1 Anaerolineaceae bacterium 4572_78
TGCTAGAGCATCCAAGGTTCTTTGGTTAGACCTGACAGGTTTTTAGAAACCTGTCAGGTCTTGGTACAAAATGTTACTTTATGACCTTCACGAGTATAACTCAACAAACAACCGCAACAGCACCACCGCGTCGCTGGTCACCTGTTCCATGCCATATTGAGCCATCACGGCTTACTGTATGTGTACCACCAAAAAATAGATTTTGCCCATCCCAGCGATTGACTACATAGCCATGCTGTTCGAGTTGGTCAGCTATTTCTTTAGCAATGTCGCCCTCAAGTTGGCTAATTCCTTCCTCGAAATGAAAACGCGGCATTGCAACCGCAGTAGCCAAAGGAAGATTAAAATCAAGTACATTATTGACGACCTGGAGAATAGCAGTTCGTATACGAGTGCTACCCCCACTACCAGTTACCAATATTGGGGCATCATTCTTAAAAACAAACATCGGACTCATCATAGTTGCTAGACGTTTGCCAGCTGGCAAACTATGAAATCCACATGGATTGAGGTCACTTTCTCCTAGCATGTTGTTAAGTCTAACTCCCGTATCATCAACGACAAAACCTGCTCCTTCTCCAGCCGTGAGAGTAATTCCAACTACCATGTTATTCTCATCGGCAGCACTGATATGGGTTGTATTTGATGGTCCATGTGGAAATGTCGGTTCGGGCATGGTGATATTTTGACTAAGTGCTTTTTGCAATTTACGGTGATAACGACTAATATTATCGTCATTCAAAAGCAAAGTTGTTGCCTGCTCGTCTGAAATCAAAGATGCCCTACAATTTTCTTCCCATTCTCGGCGAGCGACATTAGTCAATCTTATTGTCTCAATCAAGCCACGAAAATGTTGGATACTATGATGGGGTATTATTTCAAAGGAAAGCATTTCTAATAATTTAAATGCAAATGCAATGAACAACCCACCGTTAGAAGGAAGTGGAGGTAAGCATAATGTATAATCTCGATAATCAATTTGCAGGGGATTAAGACGATATATTTCGTATGTTGTCAAATCTGTTTCGGTTAGAAGCCCGCCATGCATAGCTTGGTCAACCAAGATTTTTTCAGCGACAGCACCTGTATAAAACAGAGAGGCACCGTCTTGTGCTAACTGTTCAAGCGTTCTTGCTAGTTCAGGAAAATATAACCAATCCCCAGTTTTTGCCATACGTCCTCCAGGAGCATAAATATCTTTAATTTGTGGAGTGTGAGTTAAAATTGGTTTGAGGACTGTAGAAAGTATATAATCATCTAATTCACCGACCAGCACACCTTTTCGTGCCAAGTTAATGGCGGGAGCTAAAATTTGAGCTAATGAGAGTGTTCCCATTTCTTCAATCATTTTGCATAGCCCAGCAACGGCTCCATGAACTGCGACACTGCCTCGCCCGACGAAAAATGATTCTTGTGAACCGCCAAAATCTAAAATGACATTTTGGAAATCAATTTCTGTGATGGGGCGTTTGATTTTTGGAGAGAGTCCAGGCATGTTGCTAAAAAAATCATATACAATCGGAGACTGGTTTGAATGGGCATAAACTTGAGCTATGCCTCCGCCTCCGATGTTCACAAGTAAGGACTCGGCTACAAACGATGCGAAAGCTGCTGCTACAGCCGCATCGATAGCGTTTCCACCTTGTTTTAACATTTCTGCACCAGCGGCTACAGTTTCAGTATGACCGCCTGATATAACGCCTGATGTATGTTGATTTACCAAAGCCGTACCACTCCCTGCGTATCGCCATGTCCAGTGACAGCATCGTACTCGTCATTCAGGCGTTGGATTTCCTTGAGCATGTTCCGCCCGTTACGATTAGCCGTCGAGCAGGAAGATTGCTTAATGGCGTTTTCGACAAGAGGAAAATTTTGGACGATAATATCTACATGCCCTTGCTCATGCTCGATTAACTTTTTAATGAAATATTCCCATTTCTCAATCAAATCTGGAGAGGTTCCTTCAGGAGGTGTCCAATGCGGCAGAACAACATAAATATCTGATAAAAATGTCATTTCATCAAAACGGCATGAGCCATCATCATTTACAGGAATATCCCAATTAATATCCCATTTTGCCACCGCCGCCCATTGATGACCATAAGGACCATAAGGTCCCAATGTGTATAATTGTGTGTTAAGTTCATCACCTGTTGAGGCTACAATTTCATAATAAACAACAGTGGCATGAGGCATAATGGTCTGCTGTGATTTGCTATGTCTAAGGTTGAAGGGACCAGATTTTGGAATCGCAGGCGGAGTATAGGTTGCTTGGACAACGGTCGTTGCAGTGGCAGTAGGTTCAGATGGTGTTGTAGTATGTTGCGGTGGTTGTTCATTTATGATAGTAGGAGTTACTGTAGGTGTCAGAAGTGATTGAGCTTGCACAATTGCCACTAAATCGTTTTGTGGCTTAATATTATTATTTATCAATACCATCGCTACTAAAATTGCTACACATAAACCAACTTGCAATTCTATCAAGACAATTACTGTAGCTACGTCATGTGATTTTAGTTTTTTAGATAACATAATTATTCCATTTGCACAGTTAAAAAATACCGTACCTACTAATACAGTATCATTGATTTTCTTTACTTGCAAGTTTTGTGCTACACCCTAGTTGCAAGTGTAACCATTTACGAAAGGGAAAGTAGATAATTACTCATCTCTGATAAATTGATATAATACTTGCAAACAGTGAAAAACACAGCTAGAATTTGTACTATGCAAGCAATATTGTTATAGTCAACAGTGAATATGTTTTTGTAAAAATAAGGAGTAAATAATAATGCCTTCATTCAATCATTCTTATGTTCAAATGAAATTAGGTTCTATTCTGATTCAACTAGATAAATATAATATCCATTCTGAATTAACTTTAACCATTAATGATAAAGATTATACACCTGATATAGTCTTGTATCCTAAACAAAAAATGGGTAGTCCTGCATATAGAATGATTTGCGAAGATGAAATGCGGTCTTTTGTGGGCAACAAAAAGAACAAATACTGGATATGGCTAGCGATTGACCGAGATACAAGAGAAATAGTAGTGGTCTATAGGTAATCGTTTGAGATATGCAATAGAACTTACAGTTTTTCAGCCTCAACAATACAGTAAAACGGTTCAATATCCAGCTTTTCTCCAAATTGAATATAATTCGTCATTTTTAATCCACATTCTTTTAGGAATGATTCAACTGCTACTTTAGGATCATTTGACATATCTATTCCAAATTTCGAAGGCTCTCACATTTTTTCTATAATACTTAAGAAGCTTTTGGCAGCTTTTGAATATTCACCTGATGCGAATGCTTTGGAATAAAAGTCTTGAGCGATGATGCTTCCGTCAA
Source organism: Anaerolineaceae bacterium 4572_78 (assembly GCA_002084875.1). Lineage (GTDB taxonomy): Bacteria > Chloroflexota > Anaerolineae > 4572-78 > 4572-78 > 4572-78. The sequence goes on from NBMH01000237.1 coordinate 3,357, forward strand.
CACATAAATCAGCTATTTCCCTGAGTGTATCTTTGACAATATCAGCTTCTATCAGGTAAACTCAATTGCTCAACCGCATGCAATAATTCATCATAATGCATTTCTACATAAGGCATTTCTACTTTAACTTGGACTGTCGACATAAAAAACCTCTCTATTCAAAAAAACAAAACTAAACACATTATACAAAAAAACTACCCCACCACCAAAATCAATTCAAGGCAAATTGAAGTGCCTCCCAAAGTCAAGTGCAATCCATTTCTTTTCTAGTACTTTAGTACTAATTATAGGATGTGATGGATAAGGTGAAGTAGTTTGTTTTGTGTGTGCTGGAGAAGGCTATTTCGATCAAGATAAGTACGAATAGGCGTATGTTCCACCGCTTGAAACAAGAAAGGGTTTTAAAACTTTTCTTGTTTTGGTTTAAATCAAATAATTTATTAACGAGCGGGTTCTTAGTCAGTTTCACCTATGACGGCGGCAGACGATGCAAGCTGGTGAGGTAACATTTAAGACAGCTAATAGAGACCGATATTGGTTGGCTATGTTAAATCTGTTAGCCGAATATGCCTTTTATAGCGGGTGGGCTATCAGACGAGTACAGGCATGGGACAGGTTAAGATAATATAACAACTAAATCTCTTGCGAGACGTGACTATTTATTAATGAGCGAGGAGGATAAAAACTGCTTGAACTTATCCATACCGAATCGCCGCATAAAGTGTTGATTGGGGCATACAGACCTGTCAGGTTTTTAAAAACCTGACAGGTCTTGAGGCGGCAAGTGCAGGGATAAAAAGTAATAATTCAGGAGTGACAAAAACAGTTTTGTTACTCCTGAATCCAAACTCCTAACCTAAACAAGATAAATAAGCGTGACAACAATAAAAATTGGTACCAAAATAGGTATAGAATACTTAAGAGCATAAGTGAAGAAATCTGGGGTTCTGTAGCCCCATTCATCTGCGATGGCTTTCACCATAAAGTTGGGACCATTGCCAATATAGGTCATCGCTCCCATAAACACAGCTCCAAGTGAGATAGCAGCCAACAATTCATCAGGAATACCCAAGTGTGCCAGTTCAGGTGAAATGGGTAGACCAGTTGGGTTTGTGGATTCCAGTCCTTGTGCCATTGACAAAAAGGTAAGGTATGTGGGGGCATTATCCAACGGCCATGGTTGAGTAACTCCCAATTCTGCTCCTTTTGCCTTTAGAATTTCAAGGGCAGGAATCATGGCGATAAAAATGCCAATGAACAAATAGGCTACTTCTAAGATGGGGTCAAATGTAAAGTTGTTTTCCTTACGCATTTTTGAGGAGAGTGGAGCAGTGACAAATGATATACCTGCCATGGCGATAAAAATACCAATGAACAAATAGGCTACTTCTAAGATGGGGTCAAATGTAAAATTGTTTTCCTTACGCATTTTTGAGGAGAGTGGAGCAGTGACAAATGATATACCTGCCATCGCCAGCATGATATATTCACGTAAGAATTTGAGTGGCCCATGAGAAATCCCCCACTGTTCGAGATTATCAGGAGTGATAAAAATGACTGCCAATAATACTCCTAACAGCCACAGGAAATTCATGGCACCTACTATACCTATGGGCGTATATTCAATAATATCTTTCTTCCTGGCAAGCCTAGTTTCTTTATTGTATTCGTTAGTATCCCAAATAAA
>NBMH01000065.1 GCA_002084875.1 Anaerolineaceae bacterium 4572_78
CTGGTATTAGAAAGCATAGACAATCCCCGTGACCCACAAGTAAATATTGAACGAGATATTATCTACAGAGCAGCCACCATGATTGAAGATGATGGCTTGACTCCAAAAGAGCGAGCCGACTTGTTGGATGATGCGGATTACGAAGGTCACCTAGCAAAGAAGCATGCCGAAGGTCTTGTGAAGGGTCGGCAAGAAGGTATTCAACAAGCTCATGTTGAAACCGCTCGCCGTTTATTGAAAATAGGATTAGATATAGAATCAATATCCCAAGCTACCAAATTATCCATCGAACAAATCAAGCAATTGTATTCAAAATGACTTTCATCTCTTCAAGTAACGCATCAATTTTATCCAATGGTTTATCTAACTCAGCATGACTATGAGGTGTTGTAGGCTTAGCAAGTTTTGGTGTTTTTTCCAGCAAATAGGCTTTGGTCATAGCACTGTATGGTGCATCAGGTTGCATTGCCCAAATCAGATATTTTCGGATTTCTTGTTTTAACTCGGACTCACGACATATTAAAATTAGTAGACTCTTAATGTTCATCAACCAACGTGACCGTTCTTCTTTTAACATGGTGCGATTTAGGTCAATGATGTTTATGGTTTCCTTGCCTCGTTTCGTGATGGCTAAAATATCAGCTCCAATAAAATCAACATGCTCATGGGGAGAATCCTCTGTCGGATTGACGAGGCATGGCACATCATCACACATGGGAAATTGTGTCCCTTTATTTTGATTGCAAATTTGGCATGCCACCAGCCAATTTTCCCATACAAATATGAGATGTTGAAATTCGATATAGCTCTTGGGATAAAAATGTTCAATATGTAGATGAGCAACATGTCCGCTTTTGGATTCGCAATAGGCACATTTTTCATGAAACATGGCAATCAGTTGTTTGGCAAACAGTTTCATGCGTTTTCGTTGTCGAATTAAACGCCAAAATTGGCTGGCACTTTTTTGAGTATGCTTTGTTTTCCATGCCTGCATCCATGCTTCTGTCTCTTTTTCAAAACGTTCAGGTGGAGCAATACGTTCAATGTAAATCATTCAATCTCCGATAGCTCATCACGTAAATTATCAATCTGAACATTTAATTTCTGTTCACGTTGACGAGATTCAAGGTCACTCTGCACTGGCAAATTTTCCCGCCACATGGTCAATTGTTGATAATCTTTTTCTTCATTTTTTGATAAGGTTGCACCGCTTGATTTCTTTTGATGCAAACTTTCATGACGACTCAATTTAGCTTCGGTTTTAGGAGATATAATACTTACATCAAACAAGGGAGATTGTAGTATTTGGTCAATCCGTAAATCCCCAACTGCCTCACTACTAGGATGAATTTTTACACCATGCTCATCCGATTCTAAAATCAAATTGCCACTTTCTTGCTTGATTTTATCACTGGGGGCAATCAAACCATGTGAATCCACATCAGCCACTTGGGCAAGAAATGGGCTATGCGTGGCGACAATAAATTGAATTTTGGGGAATTTTTCACGTAGCCAATGCCCGATGTAACGTTGCCATTGTGGATGTAAATGTGTATCCAATTCATCAATCAAAACGACACCTGACTCATGCATGGGATTATCTGAATCGGGAAAAGCTTGGATGAGCCAACGGAGTAAATCAATTCCCAAAGCAAGCATGCTCCGATAGCCATCGCTCAAATCTTGTAAAGTAATGCGTGGTTTACCACTTAATTCCAAATGAACATCTCTTGCTGATATATGCAAAGTAACAGGTTCAGGAAAAAAATTCTCTACAAAAGCCTTTTTGATATAATTCAACGCTTTTTTATTCTTTTTATCACCATCTCGAGCTGTGTTATACAAACGTACAAGCCATTCTATGACATTGGTTAAAGCCGCATCTTCTCGAAATAAAGTAACAAAACGGGCGGCGATTCGTCCTGAATATAAAATTTTATCTGCATCTTGGCTACCTCCACTTAAACGGCGAAAGGGTCCATAACCACATGCCAGCCAGCCTTTTTTATTTTCAGTATACATGGTAAGTCGTAAACGGTTAATATCTTTCGTCAAATTACCTTTTTGTTTTGGTGTACCTTGACCTGACCATGGTACAATGGTTAATGGAATATGGTATGATTTCTCTTCTTCTTTTGGTAATTTTTGAATATCATTACCAATAACCAAATATTGAATTTTATAGGGTGACTTTGTTTTTGGTTTACCATGTCCTTTAATTGGTGCATGTAAATCGCTTTCTGTCCAAAGAATTTCACCAATAATTTCACCGTATGGTTTATCTCCACGTACCCACCCTTTGGCAACGGGCAGAAGTTCACGCATGGCACCAGGTCCCGCCAAAGTTACAGCAATTGCCTGCAAAATAGTGCTTTTCCCTAAGCCATTTTTACCAAACAAGGTCGTCCACAAACGTGGATTTTTCCCTTGCATGAAATCTATTTCAATTTCATCAAAACATTTTACGTTTTTAATAGTGATTTTTTTTAGGTACATAATTTGTCATTTCACTCCAAACTTGTAACTGTTCAACCGTAATTATTCACATGCTGGATACAATGCGAATATTAGGGCGTAGAATTTTGAAAATGGGCGGCATGGGATATAATGATAAAAAACATTTGTGCTATGCATCTTACACAACTTTTGCAAACTCAGTGAAAGGTTGTATTTCAGGTGGATGGAACGATAACACGATATCTGTTTTGGCAATCCCTGCATGGACTAACTCCGTTGCTATACCTTCTTCTGTCCAATCTTCTTCAATCCAAATTTTATCATTGTAAAGACGAACGTACAGCGTAGGAGTACGAATACGTTTTTTATGCCACCATCCTGTATCAAAAAGCATATAACGCCCATGCTCATCATCAAATAATAGATGAGTTTCAATAGTCTCGACACGATTTTGTTGAGATAGCGATTCATGCTTACGCAATAATTGTTTAATCAAGGTACGGTATTGTTCTAATTTATCCATTTTACAATCTCCTCTTGGTCAATATCAACAATAATCAATGGTATTGCATGAAATTGTAATGTGATATTAATCATTTCCCGCTGAATAATATCGCTATAAGTTTTATCACTGATGGCAATATACAACTTATATTTAGGTTGAGTCAATTTGAGAATACCAAAATAAAAAATGTATTGTCCTAATACATCTTCAAAATCTCGAATAATTGAAGCTTTAACAAAACTCTTGACCTCAATAATTATAATGTGTTCTGGGGGTGATGTCCATTCAGCCGCCATGTCAATATAAACTCGTTCACTACCATACCACAATGTATAAGGGTCATGAGTAACTGTATATCCTGCTTTAATTAAAGCATTTTTTACTGGTGTATGAATTTTGTCCTTTGCAGACATGTAAATCAGTTCCTTTACTAATATTTACCAAACCACATCCCCACCGATTTCAACAGTGGGCAGTTGACTCTTAAATATTACGTTACAACTGCACAGCTTGCACAATCTTAATCTCATCATCCGTCAAATCATACAACCGATAGACCAGCATGTCAATTTGCTTATCCGTTGCCGCAATTTGTCGCTGGAGCAGGGTCTTTTCATGGGGCAACTGTGTCACAGTCAAACGTGCATGCAAATCGAGCATGCTCTCCGCCAATGCCGCCATGCGGTCATGCATGGCAACTTCGGCGGGGTCATCAAAGTTGATGATGCGGATGGGGATTTTATTTACATAAATTGGTTTATATTCAAAAAATCCACCTGCTCTTCCTGCCGCAATAAGTTTCATAAACCAACCAACAATGTTAGAATTTAGAATCCCTAATATAAACAATCCTTTTTCTGCGGACAAAATATTTGCAGGAGCACATACATAAAAGTTTTTATCATCATACGTAAATCTAGGTGCATCACACAAATTTGGCCAGATAATTTTCTGTTTCTCAAATTCTTCATAATAAGTACATGTCCGCAACTCCCACCAATATTCACCTTGGTCATGACGTTTTTTTGCTTTCTTTGCAAAAGGTTCTAAGTGGGAAGCCACCGCAGTATAATTTTTCTTGAACCATTGCCAAGCATATCTCGTATTTTTGGATTTTTTCCTTGTCCAACCTTTGGGAATTAAAATGACATATTTTTTACTTTGTAATGGTTGATACCGCTTCACATCCCGCCCAGCTAAAAATGGCTTAATAATTTCAGCACTCGATTCATCTTCAGCAATAAGCATGGCACGAGTCGCTTCATCAATCACAAATGCTTTATTCAGTCCTGTTAAGATCCCCCGATAAATTTTATCTTGCACATATTCACCCAAAGGCATGCCAATATTTTGCATTTTATCCAAAACATCTTGGCTTTTATTTTTTGCCAGCGACCAGCCATTTCGTAGATTGTCGCGTGTGACATGATAATGGTTTGATTGAACATACTCCTGTAAATTATCAAATTCAAGCGTATCAACTTGAGAAACCAACATATTATCAGGTGATAAATCTGTATTATTGACAGTCAAAATACATGGATAAGTTGTCGCTTGTGGAAAAATAGGCAAATCACCAAAATCAATAATTTTCATGATGGTTTTAGTTTTCAACCATTGGCGTAACGATTTACCATAATTTGCCCGTAGCCATTTGTTTGCCACGATAACACCAAACACACCTTCGTTTTTCAAGAGTGTAATACCTTTTTCAATGAAATAAGAATACAGGTCAGCTGTGCCATGATACACTTGGTAATTTTTTTTGAGATAGTTTTTGAGATTGCCAAATAATTCTTGACGGACATACGGTGGATTGCCCATGACAACATCGAAGCCGCCCGCCTGCATAATTCCTGAAAATTCGGTATGCCAATCGAAGGGATTGAGCGACCTCACCTCGTTAGACCTGTCAGGTTTTTCGAAACCTGACAGGTCTGAATCCTCCCTAACACCTGAATCCTGAATCCTAATTCCTAATACTTCCATGACATCCCAGCCCACCAACGAATTACCACATTTGATATTATCACTCAAATCAGGCAAAGCACGCTCATGGACTAAAATGGGTTGCAAGGAGGCTTCATTTTCCCCTTCCAATACTTTCAGCAAAAGTGAAAGTTTTGTTACTTCAACAGCTTGGCGGTCAATATCCACGCCATGCATGTGATTGAGCAAAATACGTTTGCGTTCATGGATGGTTAGTTGCCAAGACCATACCCCCTGCCCCTCCCCTACTAGGAGAGTGGAGTCAGAAGATGCTCCTCTCCATTCGGAGGAAGAGCTAGGGATGGGGGCAGATTCCCCTCTCCCTATGGTGGAGGGGCTAGGGGTGGTGGCAGTCTCCCGAATCGGCGGCTTTTTCTTTTTCGCCCATTTTTCAGGCTCATGCGAGATGTAATAATCCAAATACCAATCGAGCAAAAACTGATATGCCTGCAACAAAAACGTGCCTGAACCACATGCGGGGTCGAGGATTTTGACATGAGCAATTTCTGTTGGAGATTTATCATGCACCAATTTGCCGACAGTCTGTTTGACGATGTAATCGACGATATAGGTCGGCGTATAATAAACGCCACCTGCTTTTTTGACTTCGGGCTTTTCCTCGACTTTTGCTCGATGTCCCTTTGTCAGACGAATGACCTTACCCAAAAATTGTTCATACACTTGACCAAGAATATCGGCGGGCAATATCGAAAATTCGTAAGGCGATTCGGGATAATACAGGTTTTTGAAAATCTTTTTTAGCAAACTATCATCAACGACTAATTCGAGAGTAACAGTGTCTATGCTAACATCGGGTCGATTTGGCTCATGCCGAAAATGAAACAAGCCTGAATTGTATCGCGTATCGGCTTGGCGACAGAGTTGCATGAGCCGTTCATACACATCGTTGCCATTTTGTAATGCCATGAGCCGACCATAATCCTCGATTCCTCTATCCTCACAAATCCGCAAAAAAACAATGCGGTCAATGGTACGTTGCACTGCAAAATTAAGCATTCCTTCATCTAACATGGGATTTCGTAGAGCGATATTGCGTGCAAGTTCCATTCGCCATGCCTCGATTTCTTCGAGGAAAGCAACATCGACTTCGGCAGTGCCTCGCTTAGATTTATTCGATTTGGCGAATTTATCGAAGCCACCTTTGAGAATAGCATGACGTGAAAAAACATCGGCAATCTCATGCCAACGAGTGGCATATTCGTCGAAAGTCATGTATAGGATACGAGCTTTGCTTGCCTTATCGGCGAGTCTGTTCGGCTTAAAACGACAATCATAAACGGCAAATTCGGCGAAATTGGTCAAAATGCTTAACGACAATTTGGCACTCCAGCCATATCGCCGAAGTTGAAAAGCCGCCTCAGCATCATGCAAAAGTTTGACCGAAGGCTTTTTTGCCTCGACGAAAAATTTGCGATTGCCGCCAATACGAAATGAATAATCGGGAGCCTTAGTCGCCCCGCCGACCTTAATGGCATCCTCATGGACAACATCTTTATAAGCTTCGGCAAAGCGTTGTTCGTTCATAATGTCCCAGCCCAACGCCATGAAAAACGGGTCAATGAACTCACGCCGAGTTTGTGTTTCGTTGTAATTTGGTTGCATGTATTGGTCTTGATTGTATTCAAAATGTTCGATAAGGTCTTGAATATTTTTAGGTATTGTCATGATTTTTACCTTGAAGCTTTGTCGCTCCAGTCTAATACACCAGCCGTGACTTAAACAAAAAATAAAGAACAGCTTCGGCTGTCAATTCATGCCCAGCCTCATTCCAGTGACCATCATGATGAAAGTAAAGGGAAGGTTTATTAGGCACATAATGGTAGTCCATAAAAACGGGCAGTAAATCAAAATACGGTATGTCATGTCGTTGTAAGATGTCAATGAGTTGCTGATTGGGTTCGTCTAAATCCCATGACATTGCTTGCATTTCGGCATGAGATGCTAAAATGCGTTGCCAAGCTTGGGGATAAACTTGTTCTTTAGCAGGAATGATAATGACTACAAATTTGCCATTATCTTGTTCAACCTGATAAGCTAAATCAGCAATAATTGCCTCTGTTAATTGCCAAGCATTTTGCCATGTTTCTGTTGGTGGGGACTGATACACAAAAAATGGGATGGGGATAGTGGGGTGAAATGCTCGAATATGTCCCTCGCCGCCCAAGATACCACTTGCTCCAAAGGTATGCAACATAAATGGCATGTCACGTACATAAGGTACTGCCCAGCGATAAAGATGACTATTAAGCCATAACCAATCTGCGGTATCAAGCCATTTGGCATGTGGTAATGACGGACGTTTTTCTAGCCAATCTGGTTTGGGGGCATCAGGGTCATAAGAAAACGGATAAATCAAGTTACCATCGTCAGCAAGGTGATAAAAACTTTTTTGGATACTTCCCCCGTTGCGAGCCACTTCTAAGCGGTCATAGTTATTAACTGTATCATTGCGAGTAAAGAAAAAAAGCAAGGTAATATCAGGCTTATATTTATAGCCTTGCTGACGATAAAAGGTAAGTTCTTGGTCAGTTCCCCAACTTCCCGTACCGCCATTGATAGTTTGGCTATCAATTCCTTTGGCTATTAATTTGGATTGCAGTTGCTTAAAAAATGTTTTTTCTAATGGAACTTGCAAAGCTTCGCCAAATGTTTTCATTTTGACATGAAAAAGCAAGCTTTTTCGCTCCAGTAATCTATGTCGCTCCAATAAATTCTAATTTTTGTAACCGTTCACACCCCACCACTTAGGGCTGTTCAATGCTAGTTGTAGGCCATACGCCCTTACTAGTTTTTGCTTCTATCCCCTATACCTAACAACATATTTGTGGCAGTTTTGACATAATAAGGAAAACGTAGCCAGGTATCCTTGCGGCTGATAATTTTCCAAATTCGTTTGGGGCGAAGATAAAAACGCCGATGAGCTTCATGCCATTTTCGTTCAATGGTCGCTTTGTCCAATTCACCCACCGCAAATAAAGCTTTATCTTCTTGAATACCAAGTTCATGCCAATTACCTGGCTGAACTTTCCCCAAAAGAACTAACTGTTCCCACATTTCTGTACCAGGAAAGGGAGTAGCGATTAAAAAATGAGCTAAATCAGTATCAAGTTCTAAGGCAAGTCGTGTTGTTTTCTCCATAGTTTCCTCTGTTTCGCCTGGCATGCCATAAATAAAAAACCCCATTGTTTGCAAGCCCGCCTCTTTTGCCCATTTGACTGCATTGCGAGCCATGTCAACCGTTTGCCCTTTCTTAATGATTTTCTTCAGTACTTCATCATCACCATTTTCAATCCCAAAGCCGACACGTTTACAGCCAGCTTGTTTCATCAGGTGGAAAAGTTCAGGGTCAGTACTATTCACCTTCATGCCATGAATTGTCACCCAAGGGACATGATTAAGTTTTTCTTTAATCAATGCTTGACATAATTCCTTTGCTCGTTTTATTTTTAAGTTCCAAATATCATCCGTCACCCCAATTTCAGTGGCATGTAAATCTTCAACTAACCATCGCCATTCAGCAATTACATTCTTCACGCTTCTAGCTCGCCATGTGTTTCCTGTGATTGGTTTGGAACAGTAGGTACATTGGTAAGGACAGCCGCGTGAAGTAACAATCGTATAAGCTCGTGCATGAATGTCAAGTCCGTCGGTAAGTGGATTAAGATTGGTGTAATGCTCAATCTTAAATAAGTGATGAGCAGGTAAGGGAATATCATCAAGATTATCTCTTAAGAGGCGGTCGGGATTATGGATGATATTTCCTTTTTCATCTCGCCATGACAGCCCAAGAATATGTCCAAAATTTTCTTGAATAATGCCCGTGCCTTTTTGGATGGCAGCCATAATTTCAACGATTGTTTCCTCGCCTTCACCGCGCACCACCAAATCAACTTCATCCTTTTGCATCGATTCATGTGGTTCAAGGGTCAAATGAGGTCCGCCTAAAATGGTAATTGCTCCATGCTTTTTGGCAGTTTTAGCTGCTTGCCAGGCATTAGTAATCAAAGGAGTTGGAGCGGAAATGCCAACAACATCGTAATGCATGCGGGCTAATCGCTCATCAAGGGATTCAAATTTTTCCTCGACTGCCGCATCCCAAATTTCTACATGGTAGCCTTTGGCAAGTAATGCACCTGCCAAATATGCTAGTCCCATATGAATATGTTTTCGGCTGTTCCATATTTCTGATTCAGGGCTTGCCAATAAAATTTGCATGTGGTTTCCTTTTATGTGTATGATGATTTAAAGTGGTTTCTCAGCCCGTCGAACCTGATGGTAATCTGTCTGAACTTGTAAAAACTCTTCTAAACTCACGGGCGTATCTCCATAATGAACTTGCATGTACATCGCCGTGATACGTTGCAAAGCATCATCCTGTTCCAAAAATGCATGCTTTAATGTGGGCAAATAATCGTCAGGTGGTTGAGCCAATGGACGAGGGTAGCTTCGTTGTTTTGCCAAACGGCACACATTGGCATAAATATTTTCCACAGAAATAGCTGCTAAAAGTTGCCGACTAAGTCCATATTTGTTTACCAAACCTGCCATGCCTTTTAGCCATTGCAAGCCTCGACCATAAATGCTTCCACCAAAAGTCATATCTTCGGATTCGGGTTCCTCATCTTCATCTTCTCCTCGAAGGTAGGGATATATTCTCTCTAGGAAAAGGAGTATGAATCCGATAAAAATAAGCACAATGACAGACAAACCCATGCAACGCAATCCTGAAAATACCCACCATGGCACGGGTCCGTATTTAGGGGGATGATGACCTTCTCCTGTTCCATTTTCTTCAGTGGGAGGTTGCATCAGGTTGTCTGTAACTTCTTGCAATCCTTCCCAATCAAAATTTTCAGCAATGAACTGCAATAGTTGTCCAATGAGAACCAACACAGGTTCAAAAAGCCATATCAACCCCGCTAAAATCATGACAAATATTTTGAGAAAAAATGTCCATACTGGTGTCAGCCATACTAAAAAGTGCCATAAAATTTCAGGCGAGAGAATGAGTGATAATATTGCGGCAAATGCTAAGGTTATGACGACGCTAAAAAATAACTGTCCCATGCGATGATGCGGTAGTAATTTACCACTGCTATGCATGCCGACTGCTTTTTCATCTAAACGAGTAACGGAAATTGCCGTTAATCCAAGAACCATGTAAATCCAGAGCAATGCAGTTACATTTTGTTCAGTCGTATAGCTAAACAATATCCCCCCAAAAATCATCAGCAGTAGCCCGACTCTAAAATTGAAGGCTATACCAAAAAAGCCGAAATCACGAGTATTGGCACTTACTGCTCGTTGACAGATATACAAATTTAGGAAGACTAGCCATACTTGAGTCGGTAACGATTTATCGGTATTAAATATATTTGCAACAGCCTGCCATGCTCCTGAAAGCCCATTTTCAATCATTGCACCAAATAACCATGAGGCAATAATCAAAAGTGTACTGCCAGCAATTAAGCCTAATAATAAAAAACCATAACGAGGGTCATAATCGCTCAAACTGTTAATTACTTCGAAAGCCATCATCCACATGAGTAGTATCGTAAGTAAGATAGCGAAAATAGTTATTACTCCTAAATCTTGGGCGGAATGATAAATGAAAAGGAGAAATGGCGTAAACCAAGCAATCTCCATGCCTGCTAAACAAAGATGGACTATGCGGCGATGAGGTGTTACATTAAATAACAACATTAGGGTACAACCTCTTCCATGAGACCTTTCAGGTCTTGATGCACAAATATCTCCTCTGGAGCAATTAAATCTTCCACAAGATGAGGTAAATGATAAACTTTGATGCCACTTGTTTCATCAATTAGAGTGGGTGGTTTTTCGGCTAAAGTAAACAAGATAATTTTGCGACCTGCTCGTGCCAATTCGAGCATGGCTATCAGTAAATCATCATGGGCGATAGCAGTAACAATCATGAATGTGGCACCCCATGATAAACGAGGTGACTCATGCAAAATCATGTCTTCAATATTAGAGGTGGCAAATGGCGTGACAGCCGCTAATAGTTCTAAAATCTGGGTCAATTGGTCAGGGTTGCGACTAGGTAAAATATGTAATCCTTTATCCGTACCTGGAAAACCTGCATTAGCAATTAAGCCTGTGGAAAGACGTTTTTCGATGCAGACCGCAGACAAACTGCCTGCTACGCTAATTGCTCTTTCATGCAGTTCGGGCATGTACCCTTGCCAATGGCGACGCATGGTAGCTACATTTAGGAAGATGACCATTTGAGCTTCTTCACTTGGCTCATAAAGCCGACTGAGCAAAGATTGATACCGAGCTGTTGCTTTCCAATGGACACGACGCAAGCTATCGCTTGGTTGCCATTCACGGATGCCGATGGTGCGTAAAGGGTCTTCAAAAAGACGATGATGCGAGGGCGACTCGCCGAAGGGATTTTTAGCAGGTAATTTTAACTCTTCTGCTGAATAAAGTTGTGGATAGATTATCAGACGGTTTTTCGTAGGTAGTGTAACCTTGCGGTCAAATAATCCAAAGCCATCACCAGTGCTGATGGTCGCAGGTCCGTAGTTATGATAACCTCGTTTGGTACATTCCACCTCAAAATCACGCTGAATAGATTGAAAAGCTCCCAACATCCAGAAGCTACGAAATTCTCCTAAGTTGGTACTGTTATTAACGAAAACTTCCCTATCCTTGATGGGCAAATCAGCTGGAAAAACATCGGATATTTGAAGCCATGTCAATGGTAAAAATTTCCGATTACACACCTCTAAAGTTAAAGTAATCGTCTCACCCACAAATGCCCGCGTTTCACTTAGATGGCGTTTGTAGTACAGACCAAACAGGCTTAATTGATTCCATGTTTTGCTGACGGCGGCTATCACAAATAAAATTAGTGCGGCTGTGGTTAAAAATGAGTTTCCCCAAAAAACACCTCCCATCAAAACTATAAAACAAAGAACAAGCCATGCATCGTTGTATTGCGTATCCTTTGTCATGTCAAGAAAACGCCCGCCCCGTATCTCTTGGAAAACACCTTTATACGTAGCTTCAAGTACTTTTTGTGTGCGACCACTAGAGGCATTGTTTTTGATGCTCTGCTCTTCAGGATTTGTTTTAGTCGTTGCCATGATACATTTTTTGTAACCGTTCACCCCCACCCCTAACCACTCCCCCACAGGGAGAGGGGAATCTTACTCCCCTTCTCCTAGTAGGGGAAGGGGCTGGGGGTTGGGGTCTACTGACAAGAGGGGGAGTGAATAATTACCATTTTTCAATTCAAATTATGATGAACACATTATACCACAAATCTATTTCATATCAAAAATCAAAATGAATTGATGCAATCTATAAAAAAACATACTCAAATTTGCCAAATACATTCATTTACATTAGAATATCGTCATTAAATTTTAACGTTACACATGTAAAATAGCTTTCTAGTATGTTCAATGACTTGTGGGCATTTGTTCGTCCCGCATTACTTTTGTAAAGGAGTACGGTTATGGATTATGTAGATATTCTCAAGAGGGCGGCAAGCCTTACAATTAAGCATAAGGCTTTATGGCCGTTTGGTTTTTTCTTAGCTTTTTTTATGGGTGGTGGTAGTATCAGTAACTTGAGCAGTAGTAGCAATTGGAATACCTCCTCTGATGATTTTTCCAACATTCCTATGCCCCCAATGCCGAATATTCCTGAAGTAGACCCCACCTTGATATGGGTCATCGGCGGGATTATTCTGACTCTTTGCTGTCTTCTCACGATAGTTGGTATCTTCGTTACGGTTATTAGCCGCACCGCCATTATTGGCATGGTCTATCAAATTGAAGATGATGGGAAAACGAGTGTTAAAGATGGTTGGAACATTGGCTTTTCTCAAAAAGGGTTAAACCTGTTCCTCATTAACCTTATGATTACTGTACCAATGACAATAATCTATTTTATTTTGATGTTGTTGGCAATGTCCCCACTCCTATTAGCCTTAGCCGAATCAGAAATGATGAAATTTACTGGCATGGCATTAGGTATCCTGTTTTTAGTGTTAGTCATCTTTTTTATATTTGTTTTCGACTTAATTGTTGTTGCTCCCATCAAAGAAGTGAGTTGGCGATATTGTACCATCCACGAAATGAGTTCAATGGGTAGTTTAACAAAAAGCTTTGCACTCTTTCAGGCTAAATTAAAAGATATTTTCATTGCTGTGCTGATTTTGATAGGCATTGGTATCTTATGGGCATTCGTCCACCTATTTATTTTGCTTATTCTAATGTTCATCGGAGCGATTGTGGGTGGTATTCCTGCCTTGATTGGCTACCTAATCACCCAAAAAGCCATGACTGCTGTTATAGCAGGACTTCCCTTCTTATTTCTTGCTATCCTTATCCCCGATTTGTTTATTACGGGACTATACTTAATATTCCGTTCTGCATTTTGGACACTCTTTTTCCAAGATTTAACCTATGTCAAAGAGGCTTCGTCAGAAGCAAAGGTATACATTGAGAATTTAGTCGGAGATGATGACATACCCGATATTATTGAGCAATTCTAGGAGGAATCTTATATGGTTAATTTTCGAGAATTAAACGGTAGGGCAGATTTCTATTTTGTTCGGCATGGTCAGAGTGGGGGCAATATCGCTGGTGTGGCACAAGGACAAAAAGAGTATCCTCTAACCGATTTAGGACGTTCCCAAGCACTTACCATTGGAAAATGGTTTAATGAAAATCAAGCCGAACGTCCCATTGATTATATCTTAAGTTCGCCATCTGGTCGAACAAAAGAGACTGCTGAAATCATCGCTAATCAAATTGGACATGATATAGAACTTATAGAACTGGATGCCAATTTGATGGAAACGAATTTGGGGATTTTGAGCGGCATGAATTTTGACAACGTGAAAGAACTCTATCCTAAGTTGTATCGTCAGTACCGACGAGATGAATTTGATGTTGTTCCCGAAGCCGAAAGTGCAAGCCAAATGCATGCTCGTGCCACAGCAGTGTGGGGAAAATTGTTTTCCTATCATCAAGATGGTATTCATAATGTTTTAGCTGTCACCCACAGCGGCATGCTCAATTGGATTATCCGCTTATCATGCGGAATTTATGATTGGTACCCCTATTTTGCCGTACGTAATTGCGGTACATATCATTTTATTGTAGATAACGAGTTTTTTCCTGCCGATGAAATTATGGATGAGCCAGTCCATGCTTGTTATTATAAATGGGCAATGGTGAACTTTTTTCCATCGTAGATGGACAAGGAACTGACATGGCATTTACAGATTTCAAAAATCCTAAACAAGTTTTGACAACATTCAATCTTACATACTGTGAAAAGGATTTCATTATCCCAACCGCCTTTGAAATCACACCCCATTTTCAGGAAATGTTTACCTTTCGCAAAACATATCTGAATACACAAGCTTCAGAAGCGGCTATTTGTGAGATGATTATTTTCCCTATTCTCGAAGAAACATTCAAAAAATATGTTGACATATTCACCTTGTGGAGTCATCAATCTATCCATTATGATGATGTTCTGACAGGAATACCCGACTACTTAATAGCTACACAGTCTAAACATGGTAAAATCGTTTTAGGTTATCCCCTTCTGACCGCAGTCGAGGCAAAACAAAATAACTTCATCAAAGGTTGGGGACAATGTCTGGCAGAGATGGTTGCCTTACAAAAACTTAATGATGATACAAATCTTACCGTTTATGGCATTGTCACTGACGGAGATAAATGGCAATTTGGTAAATTAATCAACGATGAATTTATCAAAAACCGTTCCTTTCTAGCGGATGACTTGGAAACGCTTTTTGGAGCGATTAACTATATTTTTGCTCATCTGAAAAAACAATTAGAACAATTGTAATTTTATTAAAACAAGAAAGGTTTTTAAACCCTTTCTTGTTTGACTATCTAAGATACAGGAGTTAATTTATGAAAGTTGAATCAAAAATTTTCAAAGCATATGATATTCGTGGCATTTACCCAACAGAACTAAACGAAGATGTTGCTTATGCCATTGGTAGAGCGTTTGTTACATTTTTAGAGGTAGATACCGTAATTGTCGGACGAGATATGCGTCTCTCGGGAGCGGCGATGTTTGAAGGGGTCGTAAAAGGTCTGACCGAACAAGGTGCTGATGTAATTGACATCGGCATGGTCAGCACTGACCAATATTATTATGCCTGTGCCAATTTAGGACATGCGGGTATGATGGTTACAGCCTCGCATAACCCCAAAGAGTACACAGGTTTTAAGATGGTAAAGAAAATGCCTCAGCTCCTTAGTGGAGATGAGGGCATCCAAGACATACGGCGTATTGTTCAAAATGACGATTTTGCTACCCCCAAACGCAAAGGCACCGTTAGCAAAAAAGATTTGACAGCTGAATTTGTGGATTATGTGGTTTCATTGGTGGATGTGAAAGTCCTTAAGCCGCTCAAGATTATCGCCGATACAGGAAATGGCATGGTCGGACCTATTTTGAAATTGGTGTATGACCATCTACCAGTAAAATTGACAGGCATGTACCTTGAACCCGACGGAAATTTACCCAATCATGGACTTGACCCACTGCAAGAGGAAAATCGAGCCGAGTTACAACAACGGGTCAAAGATGAAGGAGCCGATGTTGGTTTTGCCTTTGATGGCGATGGCGACCGCTTTTTCACGATTGATGACCGTGGGCAATTTGTTTCAGGGGATTTCTTAACAGCATTGATGGGGCAGTACATGCTAGAACGCTATCCTCCTGGTACAAAAGTTTTGTATGATGTACGAGCTTCATGGGCAGTGCCTGACATGATTAAAAAATCAGGTGGTGTTCCTTTGATAGAGCGTGTCGGTCATTCGTTTATCAAAGCTCGCATGAGCAAGGAAGATGCTGTTTTTGCTGGTGAAGTGAGTGGACATTATTACTTCGAGAATTTCTATTATGCCGATTCAGGCATCGTGCCTTCATTGATGGTCATGGAAATGATTTCCAAACGAGGTAAGAAATTTTCGGAATTGTTGAGCGAACTGGAATCGAAATATTTTATTTCAGGTGAAATTAACAGTCGTATCAATGTTGAGCCAGCCGTGAAAATGAAAGAAATAGCCCAAATATTTAGCGATGCCAATAAAATCGAATGGCTTGATGGCGTGTCTATTTTGTACGATGATTGGCATTGTAATGTCCGTCCCTCAAATACGGAGCCATTGTTACGTCTTAATTTAGAAGCGAAAACAAAAGAAATGATGGAAGCTAAACGCGACCATGTGTTAGATATTATTCGTAGTTAACAGTTTCAGCAATTCATAACTCGAGGATGCAACATGATTGAAGGTAGTTTGAGTGAAGCTTCTGTCCTTGATATTGTCCAATTTTGTTGTCGTAATCGTGAGCAAGTGAGAGTGATTTTATCATACGAAGAACGTGTTGGCACTATTCACTTTGCTGATGGTAAGGTTGTTCATGCTATGCATGGCAATTCAAGTGGCAAGGAAGCACTTCATCAATTATTAAGATGGCAAGAAGGATTTTTTACGGTGATGGTCGAAAATAAAAGTCCATCACGAACAGTTTATGTTTCAGATGATGAACTTGTTGTATTAACAATGCAGAAATTCAATGAAGTCGAGAAACATGCTGATGAAATTAAAACAGATGTTGATAAGACTGATAGCAAAGATGATTTACCTCATAAATTCGGACCGATTTTGCAGGAATTAGCAGATGACCTAGATGGTTTTTTAGCTGTTTATGTAGTCAACAACGAAGGTGATGTTCTTACCAGCTTGGTGGTGGGTGAGAGCATTGATGAAGAAAGCGAATCAACCGAATTAAATAAGATTGCCCGAAAATCTAGTCAGGCTATCAAATTTGCCAATTTAGGACAATTTGAGGAAATGATTATTATTACAGATACACATCAATTTATTATTTGGTCTACAGAACAAAATCATTATATTGAACTTGTTTTGACCCCCGATAGCAGTATTGGGGCAGCTCGTATGTATCTTGAAAACATTATTGCAAATAGGGGTTGATATTATGACAGTTAATGTACTAAAAGATTTAGCATCCAACCTGGATGATATTATTGGTTTGGGTGTTGTTGGAAAAGATGGCATGTCCATAGCCAGTCACTTTGTTAGCGAAGAAATTAATGGGGAACGGGTGGCAGCCGCTATTTCTCAGTTAATTAACCAAGCGACAAAATCAGTGGCACTCATAGGTGCAGGAGATATCCAAGAAACAATCACCTCGACCGATAAATATCTGATGATTGCTCGTCCAATCGGCAGTGGTAAATATTTCATCCAACTTATTTTGCATACCACAGCTAATTTGGGTGTAGCCCGACTTTACCTGGAAGAGTTCTCCGAACCACTTTTGAAAAGTCTACCAAGTATTGCTCATTAAATGTAACCGTTCACCCCCCACCCCTAGCCCCTC
>NBMH01000238.1 GCA_002084875.1 Anaerolineaceae bacterium 4572_78
ATGGCGGCGGGATTATCCGCTAATCTCACCGTCAATCCGTTGGAAGCGGTTACCACAGTCACCGTACAAATTGTCACGTTATTAACGGGCGATCAAGAATTTGACAGTGCGAAAACGCTGGCTGCTTTTGCATTAGCTATTATGTTGTTTATATCCACTTTACTATTGAATATTATCGCTTTATATATTGTGCGTAAATATCGGGAACAGTATGAATAATACCGAACAAATTAAAAAAAGTTTGAAAAAACGTTATCGTCAAGAAAAACGCTTTCGGTTGCTGAGTTTGTTGGCGGTATTGACTGGTTTTGCGTGTCTATTCATTTTATTAGTGGATATGATCATCAATGAAAAATTGAATATTTCCGCTAATTTCGATCTAGAAGCACTTCAAAATGCAAATTTTCGCGGTTTGATAAAACAATCTTTGCATCAGCTATTTCCAACTGTGCGTAAACGATCTGATAAACGGGCTTTGATGCGATTAATCAGTGTTGATGCCGAGTATCGATTACGCGATAAATTGCAAGCAGAACCACAATTATTGGGTGAAACTGTTCCAATCTGGCTATTGGTTGATGATGATGTTGATACTTATCTAAAAAGTGATAAACAATTTGGGCGCGTTAGTCAAGAACAAATTGCTTGGATTACTGAATTAGAGCAACAAGATCGTTTTCAACAACGATTTAATTATTGGTTTTTCCAAACGGGAGATTCACGGGAGCCAGAATTAGCGGGCATATTGGGTGCGGTGATGGGTTCATTTTATACGCTCTTAGTCACTTTATTATTATCTTTTCCAATCGGCGTAATGGCAGCCGTTTATTTGGAAGAATTTGCGCCCCGTAATCGGTGGATTGATTTTATTGAAGTAAATATCAATAATTTAGCGGCTGTCCCTTCTATCGTATTTGGTTTACTGGGATTAGCCGTATTTATCAACTTCTTTGGTTTGCCTCGCTCCGCACCTTTAGTCGGTGGCATCGTATTAGCGTTGATGACTTTACCAACCATTATTATTGCCAGTCGCTCCGCCATCAAAGCGGTATCTCCTTCAATGCGAGAAGCGGCTTTGGGATTAGGGGCTTCTAAGATACAAGTCGCCTTTCATCATGTTGTGCCATTAGCGATGCCCGGTATTTTAACCGGCACTATCATTGGTTTAGCACAAGCATTAGGAGAAACCGCCCCATTACTGATGATTGGCATGGTAGCCTTTATCGTTGATATACCCCAAGGTGCCACTGATGCTGCAACCGTATTACCGGTTCAAATTTACTTATGGGCAGATAGTCCAGAAAGAGCTTTCGTTGCTAAAACGGCGGCTGCCATATTGGTGTTATTGCTATTTCTGGTAGCGATGAATGGGTTAGCCGTATGGTTGCGAAAAAAGTTTGAGCGGCGGTGGTAGGAAATGCTAAACCTGACAGGTTTTTGAAACCTGTCAGGTTTTTTAAAATTCGGCTTATTTGACAATATAATAAACCAAGAATGACGACTAACATAGAACAACAAATTAACGAAACCTGGGGACAACCCTTCGTAGAGGATGCTAAAATATCCATACGCAATATGGATGTTTTTTATGCAGATAAACAAGCGATATTTGATGTTAATTTAGATATTGGTAAACATGAAGTGACTGCATTAATTGGGCCTTCTGGCTGTGGTAAATCGACGTTTTTACGCTGTCTTAACCGCATGAATGACACGATTCCAATTTGTCGAGTGGCAGGTGATATTAGTTTAGATGGCGAAAATATTTACGATACTCATAAGGATCCCGTATTACTTCGTGCTAGAGTGGGTATGGTGTTCCAAAAGCCTAATCCTTTTCCTAAGTCTGTTTATGAAAATGTGGCTTATGGGCCTCGTTTGCATGGTTTAGCCCTGAACAGAGCGGAACTTGATGACATTGTAGTCACTAGCTTAAAAAAAGCGGGCTTATATAATGAAGTAAAGAACAGACTTCATTCAGTCGCTACCGGATTATCGGGAGGGCAACAACAACGTTTGTGTATCGCTCGCACTATTGCTATCAGTCCCGAAGTCATCTTAATGGATGAACCCGCTTCCTCACTTGATCCGATTGCCACTGCTATCATTGAAGAGCTCATTGACGAACTGCGGAAAAATTATACCATTGCTATTGTTACCCACTCAATGCAGCAAGCTGCAAGGGTATCGCAACGAACGGCCTATTTTCATTTAGGGCGTATTATCGAAGTGGGTGAAACTACCCAAATATTCACCAATCCACAACACGAATTGACAGAAAATTATATCACGGGGCGTTTTGGCTAATAGGTAGTCCTAAATAAGTCGTTATTTTGGAGTCCAAAGGCACAATTTAAACTTTTAGGTAGCCCACCTGCTTGGGGCTGACATTCAACCCCTATCGAGGTTGTGGGAGGTTTTTTTCAATCCCCCCAGGTTTCACCTCAATGCCATTAAGTTAAGAAATAAACGAGAAAGAGCCAAAGCTAAAGTCCCCTAAAGGGGACTGGTAAATTCAGGATTTTTTTATAAGCACACGATATGGCAGGTTTCACCTGGGGCTATTCAAATTCAACCCCTGTCGGGGTTGGATTTCATAGACAAAATTTCTTAAAACATAAAAGTCCAATTCTAAACCGTTTGCAGTATAGCTTTGGAGGCTGGCTTGATAGCACTCACCCAAAGCTTTGCGTTTGGACTCCACATTTATAGCACTACCGTAAATGCGAATTAAGAATAAAAAATGAAAAATATAAAATAACTGTCAATGAAGATGTTTTTATAAGTTATTGATTTTATAATATTCAATTTAACTCTTAACGTGAGTTCGACTTTATTTTTCAATAAGTTATATCAATTCTATTTAATATCAATCAGTTTACTGTAATTAAATGATTTATAATACCTTTGTTAATATAAACCCTATTTTTTATACGTTAATAACCCAAGATTTGTGGGCCATCTGCTGGAACGAATCAGTACAACTAATGGGTTTTGTTTTTAACTGATTGATAGTAAAGTCATTATAACTAACTAATTGATATAACTAGTCATTTTATAAGCCATTGATATTTAAAGTCGAACTCGCATCGTAAAATAAATAATATGAACAAAGATTTATCCCTAGACTCACACATCTCCCGCCGTTTTAACGAAGAATTGGAAGAGGTTCGTCACCAAGTATTAGTCATGGGCGGCTTGGTTGAAAAACAAGTTGCCGATGGATTAACTGCTTTATTAAACTCAGATAGCAGTTTAGGCGAAGTGGTGGCGGGGGCGGATTTTGAAATTAATGCGATGGAGGTGGCTATTGATGAACAATGTACCCATATTTTAGCGCGTCGCCAACCGGCTGCAAGTGATTTGCGTTTAGTGATTTCAGTTATCAAAACTATCACTGATTTGGAACGCATTGGCGATGAAGCAAAGAAACTTGGACGTTATGCTATGCCGATGGCGAATAAAGAAATCACGCCGACTTATTTTGTCACATTACGTCATTTAGGTGAACATGTTAAAGTCATGTTACATAATGCGCTTGATGCCTTTGCTCATAATGATGTCGAAGAGGCATTAACCACGATTGCCAGCGATGAACAAATCAATCAAGAATTTGAAGCCATTTCGCGGCAATTGATTACTCGGATGATGGAAGATCCCCGTGATATTAAAAATGCGATGCAAATTTCTTGGTGCGCTCGTGCTTTAGAACGTATTGGCGATCATTCCAAAAATATTTGTGAATATGTTGTCTATTTAGTTAAAGGTAAAGATGTGCGTCATACCGGTTTAGATAAGCTTAATACGCGGGTTGACTAATAGTTTGTTTAAATATCTCGTATTATCTTAGGGTTTATCTCGTATTTTATTAATATAAAACTCGTATTATACTAGATGGGTTTTTGTAAAATAAATGATGAGAAACCATGTATCCACGCTTTAGCGAAACTTTACTTAAAGAACTATTAGACGAGTTCCGCATTTTATATCTCACTGGCCCTAGACAGGCTGGAAAAACCACATTGGCTCGTAAAATTGCCAACGATTTGGGGATACACTATGTCTCATTAGATGAGCAGACAGTGCTGGCATCGGCTCAAAGCGACCCTCATGGATTTATTGACAGTTTTACAGGTAAGCCAGTGGTGCTGGATGAATTTCAATATGCGCCCGAACTGATTACCGCTATTAAATTAGCTTCTGATCAGCTACAGCCGTATGAACGTGGGCGTTTTTTCCTGACTGGCTCTGCCGATATTTTCAGTTCTGCTAAAACACAGGAAGGCTTGCCGGGCCATCTAGCGAAAATAGAACTTTATCCTCTGTCTATCACAGAAATTGTTGGTGGCAACTTTAACCTGATTGATTTTTTGCTTTCAGATAGCTTATCTGTACCCGATAATCTTCCAAAACTGAGTCGCGAACAACTGGCACAAACACTGATTAATGGGGGTTATCCCGAACTGCAAAGCAAAAGCCCCCGTGCTAGACAAATTTGGTTTCAATCTTATATTCAGGGTCGTTTATTCAAGGATTTTGAGAGCATTTATAATGCGAAAGGCGATTATCACACCAAACTGAAAGCACTCATTCCTTATTTAGCCGGATTAAGTGGCAATCTGTTGAAATATGCTAGTATTGCCAATGACTTAGCTCAGAATGATAAAGTCGTTAAATCCTATATCGAAGCATTGGAATGGATGTTTATTGTCAAACGTATCTCCCCTTTTGTAAAAAACAGTGCCAAACGCCAAACGATTGGAATGCCTAAATTACATACAGTTGATACTGGACTGGCTTGCTATCTGCTTGGCTTGAAAAAACCGCAGCAATTACTGACTTCAGAATTTTATGGCGGTTTACTGGAAAGCTTTGTGGTGATGGAATGTTTCAAACATATAGCATGGGCAGAAGAAACCGTCAATATCTACCATTTTCGAGACGGAAAGAAAAATGAGGTAGACATTATTCTGGAGCAAGCAGACGGTTATTTGATTGGTATTGAAGTTAAAGCTTCCAATACTGTGCGGGAAAGTGACTTTAAAGGATATCGACAATTTGCAGAATTAGTTGGAAAACGATTCAAATACGGGTTGGTATTCTACACGGGATCAAGATTACTGCCATTTAGCAGCGGTTCGATCCCGTATTATGCTATTCCGTTATCGGTGTTATGGTTGTAGTCAAGAGTAACGAAACAGAAAAATGTGGAGGGATGCGCCAACCCTGAAAGGGTTGAATGTGAATAGAAAAATGTGGAGGGATGCGCCAACCCTGAAAGGGTTGAATGTGAATAGAAAAATGTGGAGGGATGCGCCAACCCTGAAAGGGTTGAATATGAATAGCCCCAGGTGGGATGCGCCAACCCTGAAAGGGTTGAATATGAATAGCCCCAGGTGAATATGAATACCTGGGGCTATTCACTTCAGGGTTGTGGTGCCGAGGACGATTGGTTCCCCAGATGGAACCTGGGGCTATTATCTCGCGTAGCGAGTTACTGCGTTTCACATTCAACCCCTTCAGGGTTGTGGTGCCGGGGACGATTGATTCCCCAGGTTCCACCTGGGGCTATTATCTCGCGTAGATTCCCCAGGTTCCACCTGGGGCTATTCATATTCAACCCTTTCAGGGTTGGCGCATCCCTCCACATTTTCCCCCAGGTTCCACCTGGGGCTATTCACATTCAACCCTTTCAGGGTTGTTTTGGTTTATTTTTTCTTCAAAGTCATCTGGGTTATTTTACCAACACTATAATAGGGATTACAAAACATGACCCATATATTAATCGTAGAAGATGAACCTGAAATCCGCAAGATGGTATGCTTTGCCTTGAAAAATGCGAGTTATGAAACCAGTGAAGCGGAAAATAGTGAACAAGCCCTGCGTTTGCTCGTTGATAAACGACCCGATTTAATCATTGTGGATTGGATGTTACCGGACATCAGTGGTATTAAGCTAATACGCAAGATAAGGCAACGTGAAATTCATCAACAAACGCCCATTATCATGCTGACGGCCCGTTCTGAGGAAGAAGACAAAGTGAGTGGATTAGATGCCGGTGCTGATGATTATATGACAAAACCGGTTTCCATTCGAGAATTATTAGCACGGATAAAGGCGTTATTGCGCCGTAGTCAAGGCTATGAAAATATCCTCACGATTGATCGTTTACAACTCAATGAAACGGCGCATACGTTACATATTGAACAGCAACTCGTCAATATAGGCTATACTGAATTTAATTTACTGAAATTTTTTATGTCCCACCCCAATCGTGTTTATTCTCGTAGCCAATTATTAGATCTGGTGTGGGGAGAAAATGTTTTTCTAGAAGAACGTACTGTTGATGTACATGTCCTACGATTACGGAAAATACTAAAAACTTATGATGCTGATAAAATGATCCAAACAGTTCGTAGCATTGGTTATCGTTTTTCGGCTGATTTAACAAATAAATAATTATGTCTGAACCTTGGACTGTAGAAAGTTGGCGTATAGGTGCTGTCCTCTTGGCATTGCTCGTTATTGGGGGACTCACCGGTAATTGGTTGCTTGCAACCTTACTTCCTGTGATAATCTATCTCAGTTGGCTTATGTATCAACTCTATTGCTTGGAACGTTGGTTACGTTCTGGTTTGAATAGCGGTGATGCACCAGATACTAATGGTGTTTTGGGCTTAATCATCCAACACATTTATTACCAAAAACAGCTACAAAAAAAGCATAAGAAAAAATTTAAAAGCTTATTGAAGCGATTTAACTCAGTTGTATCCGCTTTTCCATATGCCGCTATCGTTTTAAATCAACACCAAGAAATAGAATGGTCTAATAAAGCGGCTAAAAAATTATTGGGTATAGAGTACACTCGTGATAGAGGCCAACATATTGGTAATTTGATTCGTGCCCCGGAATTTCAGCAATGTTTGCAACACAAAAAACCTCATAATATCAATGATGTCACTCTGGAATTACGTTCACCCCTATCTCCAACTCATATCGTTTTGCGTTTGATTCCGTTTGGTAAAGGGCAATATTTATTGACAGCCTGTGATATAAGTCAACAAGTCAACCTACAACGAATGCGTGAAACTTTCGTCGCAAATGCTTCACATGAATTACGCACCCCGTTAACAGTGATTGCGGGTTATTTAGAAATTCTGGAATCCAGTCCCGAGGTGCCTGAAAATTTGCATGAACCTATAGTCAGTGCCCAATTACAAGCGACTCGCATGGGACAAATTATCGAAGATTTACTGACTTTGTCGCGGCTAGAAACCACAACACATTTATCTAAACATAGTGGTGCAGTGGTTGAGGTATCAGTTATCTTAGCGAATATCGTTAGCGATATACAAAAAACGGTAGCGATGGATAACCATACTTTGCATTTAGACACAGAGCCGACACTAAAAATTCGAGCAGTAGAAAGTGAAATAAATAGTGTTTGCTTGAACCTTATCAAGAATGCCGTCAAACATACGCCTGCTGGCACGAGTGTGCAGATTCGGTGGTTTTTAATAAATAATACTGGGCAAGCCTGTTTACAAGTCATCGACAACGGCAAAGGTATCCCCGCTGAGGACATACCCCGTCTGACAGAACGCTTCTATCGTGTTAATGTGGGGCGTTCCCGCCAAGTGGGTGGCACTGGTTTAGGGCTTTCCATCGTCAAACATATCATGGAAAGACATCAAGGTTATCTCTTGATTAGCAGCCAACCCGATGTTAAAACGCAATTCACGGCCTGTTTTCCCGTTTATCGGGTATCTAAATAAAGAGCTTCTGGCAAGGGCGTACCTACGAGCTTGGCGGATTAGTTCCGTTTCGGCGCGCTTCTCCTAAGTACTTGTCCGTGAAAATGGGAATGCGCTTACTAGGCGCTCGCTTGAACATTGGCCATTTGACGAAGTGCTTCAAAACAATGAGGCACATTCAAAGCGAGTTTCATCAGTTTATCCATTGCCTCAATGCCATTAAGTTAAGGAATTAGAAACAAACTTAATGGCATTGATCCATTGCCTGGCTTTGGGTGGCTCGAAGCTTTCGTATTTTGAAAACGCGTTGACACGTTCACCGAATAGTTGCGCTGCTTGGTTTTGAGTAATCTTTAACCGTTCTCTTAGTTGGGTAATTTCAGCACGAGTGAGAAGCCCGTCTATTTTTCTATGCTCGTCACGGATGCGGGCTTCATTGCGTGTACTTTGCTCTGGCGTGATAACTTCTGAATGACATTTGGGACATTCGGCATATTCAATGTCTTCTAATGAAAAATTATGTCCTTTGTAGCAGTAGTGTTCGACGACTTTTTTTGGAATTAAATCAGCCGATTCACACATAACTATTTGATACTCGGACGTTAATTTTAATTTGATGTAAAGATCATCGCGATTTCCGAAGGTTCTTTGGTAAGATATTTTATACGCATCCATAACAATTCCATTGTATTTTTGCGTATTGAGAAAATTGGAGTTATTCAACTCTTTAAGACATGCTGCAATATCTTTTTTAGTATAACCAAGAATTTACGGCTACTAAAGCTTTGGACTCCAACAACACGTCCAAAGCTGAAGCTTTGGACTCCAACAACAATGTTGCTCGTTAGTACCTACCTCATCAATTAGGTTGTTGAGTCGTTCAATGGCGATATCATATTCTTCTTCATTGTAAATAGAAAAGAGAGGTTGCACAGCAACCCAGTGATGTTGTATTTTGTTGCCACCGATGTTGAATACCATTAAATCTCCCACTTGATCTGCGGTGGGAAATGTGGCACGTAATTCGTTAAAATTGGAGTTGCCTTGATTTTGTTGTAGTAGGCCATTAAGAAAAACTCAGCAATCAATTTGACAACATGGCCCCCAAAAGAACCGGCTATCGGCATGTAGGGCCAATCTGGGGTGGTGAAAATTATTAATGATTAATGATTAATGATTAATGAT
>NBMH01000239.1 GCA_002084875.1 Anaerolineaceae bacterium 4572_78
CCAACCAGGATTATTAACAATTGCCCAACCACTATTATTGTTACTGAAATCATCATAGAATGAGTAGGGCGTGGGTGTGGGTGTTTTGGTTTTGGTTGGTGTACATGTTGGAGTTGGTGTCCGAGTTGGAGTCCATGTTGCCGTGGGAGTATGGCTTGGTGTAGGCGTAGGTGTAAATGTATTTGTTGGAGTTGGTGTATAAGTAGGTGTATGACTTGGCAAAGGCGTAGCGTTGGGAGTGGGTGTAAATGTGAATGTAGGCGGAACTGTACTATTTGACGTAGGAATTGGAGTAGATTCTGATATGCATGGCTCATTTAACTTTAGAATTATCTTTCTACCATACATGTTTTTAAGCACAAGAGGCAAGTAAATATAGTATTCGTCATCAGCATTTGGTGTAGTAGTGGGTGTAACGCTCGGTGTAACATTTGGATTTGGCGTACCTCCTGTCCCAATAGTTATAGTGTAACTTCCTCGAACACATGCCCCTTCATTTTCAGCCTCAACTGCAATGGTATAATTGCCTTCTTGACTCCATGTATAGTTTGCCTGCGAATTACTTTGCCCACTTGATGGATCAGGATACCAGCGATAGGTAATTGGTGTAGTGGCATTTGAAGGACTGACACCCGCAACAAAAGCATAATATGTATTAGTAGAACCTGTGGTATTACCTGAAATGGTAACGCCCGTTACATCAATTGGTTGTGTTTCTGAACCAATAGTAACTTGACCATCATTATCCGCCACATCTAAAGCATTATTAGACGGGTCTGTAAAGGTATTGATAATAATATCCAATGTACTGCTATCACCATCTTGTCCAATTGCTTCAAAAGTAATATCGGCTAAAATTACTTCACCCGAAACACCTGAAACTGAGATGAGGTTTAACTGCACTTTGCCATCAGTGATATTACAAATATTTGAGTCAAAATCAGTTCGATTGGGCTCACATGTGGCATTCAATACCGATGAATTAAATTCCACATCAACATCCGCCGCTCCTAGATTAGTCACATTTGCAAATAAACTAAGTACTGCATCTTCGCCTGTTTGCATGGTTGCGGAACCGATTGACACTTGGTTATCTGCACTTGAAATAGATGTAGGAGTAGGTGTGGGTGTATTTTCTATCCCAATCGTAATCTGTCCATCATTATCTGCCACATCCAAAGAATTGTCAGATGGATCTTCAAAGGTATTGACAATAATATCCAGTGTACTGCTATCGCCATCTTGTCCAATTGCTTCAAATGTGATATCGGCTAAAGTAATTTCACCTGTAATACCTGAAACTGAAACAATATTTAGCTGGATTTTTCCGTCAGTCTCATTGCACAAGTTCGCATCAAAATCGTTTCGGTTAGGCTCACATGTGGCGTTCAATACTGATGAATCAAATACGACATCAACATCTGCTGCTCCTAAATTGGTCACATTTGCTTGCAAACTAAGTGTAATGCTTTGACCAGCCTGAATTGTAGCTGAATCTATTGAAACTTGATTATCTGCATTAGAATTAGGTGTAATTGTAGCAGCAGGAGTAATTGTACCATCAGGTGTACTAATGGGAGTCATAGGAATATCGGTTGGGGTAAGCGTTGGTGTAGCAGTACTTCCAGCAACATTAAGTACAAATGTACTACTATTGTTATTTTCATTACTTTCAAGCACTGTATTTGCAGTATCCAATTCTACCCGAAAAGTATGATGACCACCACCATATACATGGAATACAAATTTTTCTTCCTCTGTGACACTACCATTACCATGAATATCTGACAACTCCTCCTCTGTGTCTACTAACACATCATTGTCGTAAAGTTCAAGAGAAAAATTGGTAGTTACATCAACAGCACCGTCATTCCGCATGTGTGTCCAAAAACGAATCCAATCACCATCATTAATCGTATCACCAGAGTTAAGCGTTTGGTCAATTTCTGTATTTATAACTTCCCAATGGTCAAGTACAATGTCAGGTTGATATTGACTACCTGTACCAATAATAAGGGTAAATGTACTGCTATTATTATTTTCATTACTTTCATTGACAACACCTGTTGTGTCTAAATTGATTTGTAAAGTATGGGTTCCAAATCCATACAATTCAAAATCATGTTTTTCTTCTTCTTCATCTACGCCACCCGCGTCAATATTTAAGCCTTCCTCATCATCGGCGACAAAGGTGCCGTTATCGAAATATTCGAGCATAAAATCTGTTTCTACATCAGCATTGCCAATATTTCGGATAAATACTTGAACTTCAATATCCGTACCATTAACAATCGTATCACCCGAACTGTATTCTTCACCCGTATCATCATTGAATACTTGTATTCGGTTGATTACCAGATCAGGCAACAATTGGGCATAAACTATGTGTTGATGATTTTGACTTGATGTCATCATAACAAGCATAATTACAAATAAACTAAAATGATAAATGTATTTCATTTTCTTTTCTCCATATCATAATTAAATAGAAGTTCAACTTTTAAAAGTTGAACTTCTCAAAAAAATTATTGTGTTGCAGGGCAAAAGTCATTAGCAATGTCAACATTGCACTGCATGATAAACATGGCATCTACCACATTGCATGTGCTATCACCATTAACATCACATGCATCTTCATACAATTCGTCTACAGTTGTGGAAGGACATGCATCGCTGGATTGTCGCATATCAACACCATACTGCATGATAAACATAGCATCAACCACATTAATACTACCATCACAATTAACATCGCCAACTTCAGCCAGTTTGTCTAGTTTTTGCACGGAAATAGTGGTTGAAGTCCCTTCTTCCGCAAACGGTGTAAGGTTTCTTAACCTGACATAATGGATACCTGTTTCATCAGATGTCCAAGTAATTGTGGTTTCTCTATCATCCGTACCCATACGCTTTTTTCGTATAGTTGGTATCGGCTTATCCAAAGCAATGTTTGCAAATCCAATCAGTATCATCATGAGGAATGACCATATCAGCCGTATAACCACCGTGTTCGCCAATTTCGCTATTATGATCAGGCAAAATAGGAGCTGTTGAAGCATTGTTATTAATTGAGTCTGATTCTTCTTGGGGAATATCAACAATAATTTGAATGAAGGCAATGTACATGAATTTTGCCGCTGCCCCTCTGGTAATCGAATCATTGGGATTGTAGTAGCCATTGCTATCACCGTTGGTAATGCCCAAATCTTTAGCACATTGAATCCAATCGTATGCCTCCTCTGAAGGAGGTGCATCAGGAAATTCAGACGTATGTTCTGTCGGACATGTAACGCCAAGATGGTTTTTCAATGTATTAACCACCATGACTGCCAGTTGACGTTTGGTCACATCACCATCAGGGCGAAAATTACCATCACTGTAGCCACCGATAATGCCACCAAGTTCGGCTAAATATTCAATCGCATCATAGAATGCATGACTGGAAGGCACATCGGGAAATGTTTGTCGTCCATCGTTGTATGTTGGTTCACGTCCCATAGAACGAGCAATAAATGCGGAAGCTTGCCCGCGTGTCAAGTAATCTTCGGGGCAGTAAATTGTAGGATCAATACTACTACATCCACCAGTAATACTACGTTTGGCTATCGCTTCTACATAACGATAAAAGGGGTGATCGGGCAAAACATCATAAAATCGCGGATGATAACCTTCAACTGCGGGTAAGCCATGATCATTAGTATCAACGGCTGCCATTGTTCTTTGAGAACCATCACTTGATAGATTCATGATGAAATAAAGTGGAAAGGCTTTGTAAAGCATGTAAGCAATTTGGCGGCGGGTCACAGAATTTTCAGGATGAAAATTACCATCAGAATATCCACCTGCAATACCCAAATTAACAATATGCTCAATGTAATCAAGACATGAATGATCAGAGGGTACGTCAGGAAATGAAGGCGGTCCTGTATGTTCAGGGGGCGGAGCTTCTTGGCGAGCATTGGTTATCATGACCGCCATTTGGCAACGCGTAACTTCATTATCGGGGCGATATGTACCATCTGAAAAACCACCTGTAATGCTCAATTCCTTCAAACGGCGAATGAAATGATAATCTTCATGGTTTGTTGGCACATCAGGAAATGGTTCAACACCATCGTCATAAGTTCGTTCTTGTTGAAGTGAAACTACAAGGGCTTGTGCCATGACTGCACGAGTAACATTATCATTGGGAAGATAGTAACCATTATCTAAATCAATTGCTCCTGCCGCCACAAATGCTATCATATATGGAAACCCAGGATCGATGTCAGGGTCAGGATTTAAACCATAAGGAAATTCATCACTTGGAGAGTATTGATTATCATGGGGAATTGTGCCGTCGGCTTTATAAAAGTAAGTTTTGCTAGGACGAACATAACGCCCTGTATGATTATTTAATGAACTATCGGCAAATGAAATTGTTGTTTCATTACCGATATTTCTAACAAAATGTAAGTGGGCACCAAATGCTGTTCCACAATTTGTACCATCTTTATCCCCTTCTTGTTCTCCTGATAATCCTATTACTTCTCCTTTTACAACAGTGTCTCCTGTTTGTACATAAGATTGATTGAGATGCCAATAACCTGTAATAGAACCATCAGTATGTCGAATTTTTATAATACATGCAGCATGACTTCGCCCTAAAACACCCTTAGTAACTGTACCGTCAGCTACTGACCGAATAGGTGTCTCTTGGCTTACAACAAAATCTATTGCTCCTCTTTGACTTGCCGTGGTATAATCATTACTCCCATGGTAATAACTATTAGAAAAAGTTAATCCATCTGATTGATAAGCCGATTTATAAAGTCGACCTGTACGGCTAGCATATATGCCACTATAGCCAGAACTAACGGTGTCAGGGCCAAAAGGCAAGTAAAACGTTACCGTCTCTATCTCCTCCCCATCATCAGGCTCCTCCGCCAAGCCCACATGCCGATTACTCGGCAACACCAACAGCATGCCCAACAACATCAGCATGCTACATAACAAAAAAATACGTTT
>NBMH01000066.1 GCA_002084875.1 Anaerolineaceae bacterium 4572_78
ACTACGTAACTTGTGGAGTCATTTATGATTATCAATTATTTTCCTCATCGTCTTGATACTCGCCCTTATTTTGATATATCTAATAATCGACGGTAAAATTCACATAACCTATCATAACAGGGCTGTTCAATGCTGTTTTTTGACAAGACAAATTGGAGCATCAAAGTTTGCTTTGACATGAAAAAACAAGCCTTGTTCCTCAAATCACAACGGCATAACATCTCCGCCATCCACATAAAGCAATTGCCCTGTTATCCATCTAGCTTGTTCTGAAGCAAAGAACAAAACAGCATCAGCAATATCATTAGCATGTCCAACCCGACCAAGCGGGATTTGATTTCGTAACGTTTCTTCAAGTTCAGGAGAAACCCAACCTGTATTAACGGGACCAGGAGCAATGATATTAACCGTGATACCATATCGCCCCAATTCTTTAGCGGCGGCTCGACTGTACGACTCCATAGCATGTTTGCTTGCCCCGTAGGAAATCTCCGAAGCAAAACCAGCTGCTCCGCCGGTGCTGATATTAATAATCCGTCCCCATTGTTTGTCATATTCAATATGCCGCCGAGCAAATTCAGCCATCATCAAAGCAGTCGCTCGGCTATTGATGGCGAAGTTTTTATCATAGCTTTTGGCACTTAAGAAGATAGACTGCGGGGGCCAAATAGATTCTTTTTTATTTGCTGTATGAGGGATAAAGGTATCTGCTTGCCATGCAGCCGCATTATTAACCAAAATATCTACCGAACCAAAGGCAATTTCCACTTGGTCAAAAAGTTGAGAAATGGAATCTGTATTAGATAAATCCATTTCTTGACATTCTACCCGTCCACCATTCGCTCGTATCATACTTAAAATATTATTAATTCCCTTTGGTTCTAATCCCCATTCAGGCGGCTCGCAGTATGAGGTAATGAACACAGCCGAACTTTGTTCAGCACATGCTTGAGCAATTGCTGACCCAATACCATGATTAGCACCGCTCACAAGTACAATTTTATCAGCTAACTTATAATCAATCATATCTATTTTTCCGTCAAAATGTGCATTATCCACTCATCTGATACCACTTTTGTATTCTGCACATGTCGCCGTTTTCGTAACCAGTATGGCAATTCAATCAATGCCGCCAACTGTCCATGCAATCTTGCTCTAGCAGCTTCACTTCGCCATGCATGTATTGCCTGCCAAGCTATCTTGAATTGAGCTTTGATTATTTTCAGCCAATGTCTTCGCCATACAATGTCGGGTACATTTTTTACTAACACAAAAACTGTGTTTCGTCCAGTATAAAAACTAGAAATTGCCCCACCACCTGTGGCACTCAAATGATGATAAACAATTGCATGAGGAGCAAAAAGACATGAGTAACCCGCTAATTGTGCTCGCCAATTTAAGTCTACATCTTCACAATACATAAAAAAATCGTCATCAAACATGCCAATATCATCAATCATCGTTTTACGATAGGCAATCGCACCACCACATCCGCCAAATATATTATCGTCATTATCATCAAACTGTCCGACATCTTCTTGCCACACACCACGATTAATTGGTATGCCATCCATGCCAAATCCGTCCCCTGCCGAATGGAGAACATGCCGACGGTCGAATAATTTTATCTTGCTGGCAACCCATCCGACATTCGGGTCACTCTCAAATATCTCAACCAATTCCGCAAGCCAAGCTTTATCTGATTCAGTATCATTGTTTAACAGAGCAATTATTTCCCCGTTAGCAATCTCAATCCCATGATTAACTGCCCCCGTAAAACCATAATTTTGAGACAGTTGTAAAATATTAACATGCTGGAATTTTGTTTTGACAAACGTAACCGAATTATCCGTTGAGGCATTATCAACTAGGATAATTTCAAAGTTGGGGTAGGTCTGATTTTGCAGGGAATTAAGACATGTCGAAAGATATTTAAGCCCATTCCAATTTGGGATGATAACAGAAATTTTCATGATGTTATCATAATGCCACATAATTTTAATTTATACAAATCAACGATAATTGAGTTTATGCTTCTATCGCCCATTCGATATGATTGAGTCGTTCAATTTTCCATTGCCGATTTAGCATGATGGCGATTACATCAATTCGCCATTGATATGCCTCATAGTCATGTTCTGCCAAAAACGTCCAGGCTAACTCAACAAGTTTTGCCTGTTTTCGTGGGGTTAAACTTGCTTCGGGTGTGCCAAAGTGATTACCTCGCCGAGTCCGTACTTCAACAAAAATAATCTGTTCATCTTTTTCGACTACTAAATCCAATTCACCAATAGAACATCGCCAGTTTTTGGCAATGACAGTGTACTCATGTTTAACAAGATAGTTTTCGGCAAGGTTTTCACCATGTTTACCAAGTTTTTGTCGTTCTATTGACATGAGACTTATGTTTTCTTTTCTAATTTCTAATTTTCGGTTTTCAATTGATTGATTTGTTCAATGGAAAGTTGAGTTAATTCGGCAATAGTTTCAATATCAATCCCCTTGACAAGCATACGGTTAGCCGTTTCAATTTGGTTTTGTTGCATACCTTGTTGTACGCCTTGTTGTACGCCTTGTTGCATACCTTGTTGCCATCCCTCTTCTTTAGCAGTTTGCAAGGTACTCCGTGTCACTCGTCTATCTTCAATATATCGCTTATAGGCGATTCGATTCTCCGGCGACAACTTCAAGGAATCCAATTTCTCTTTTGCCTCAGATAAACCCTTTGCATGAAATTCACCTTTCACCTCTTCATGTTTCATGAAATATATCCATTCAGTCAAAGCATCTTTAATCTTATCATTAAAGCCATTCACTTTGATGATGTAGTATTCGGGATAAAGTTCTGTCATCGTCGTGACCAAATATTTTTTTTGTTGCACGGTACTCAATTGCAATTCGTCATGCTGATACATGCCCTTAAACGTGTTGATACCATGATAGATAAAATCAAGCCCTTTCCCAAAATCGTAATAGACGATATTTATCGAAATGACTTTTTTGATATTATCGTAATTATCCCCTTTGTTCAGCATTTCGGAAATTGCCCTAGATACGCCCCACAACATGCGGTGCGGATAATCACTTTGACTGTTATACTGCACTTCGATGACAAAGCGATTATCATTGGTATCCTTTACTTTCAAGTCTACCCGATTGTATTTATCGAATTCATTTTCTTGATTGCTTTCACTTTCCAAAATGGATTCGATGGATATATCCTCTTTTAAAAGTTCACTCAAAAATCCTTCTAAAACATCAAAATTTTCTTTTTGTCGTAGCAAGTGTTTCATTGCCCAATCGAAACTAACAAGTTTGCGTGCTTTGCGTGTCATGTGTTATCTCCTTTTTGATATTGTTGATTGGTAACCACTTAGGTGCGGAGTGTCAAGATAAAACCTTGACGCTATGCAAGGATAATTTTAGCATGGAACAGTGGAGATGTCAAACAGTTTTTTATTCACGAAAAATTACCTGATGTTGACAAAAATTATTTTATTAGTTAAAATTATTTTTATTTCTAATAATCTAACTTGCATTCAAATTTGGTGCTGGTTATCACAGGAGAAAATAAATGTCAGTATCAAAACATAACGTAGCTATTTTTGAAGAAGAAGGCTTCATGTTGATTGAAGTCGAAGATGAAAAAATCCAAATTTTTGGTGAAGAAACCGTGCTGAATATTATCGAAA
Source organism: Anaerolineaceae bacterium 4572_78 (assembly GCA_002084875.1). GTDB lineage: Bacteria > Chloroflexota > Anaerolineae > 4572-78 > 4572-78 > 4572-78. Next base: position 3,693 of record NBMH01000066.1, read on the forward strand.
ATCATAACTGGGTACAAGACCAGGAAATACCTGTTGTTATCTTTGAACAAAATGAAGATGGAGATACCAGTGTATATGGAGATGAAGAATTTTTTGAAATCGTGTTTCAATTAGAATTTTCAGACATGGCATGGACTCAAGAAATAGCACTAAGTTGGCCCGATTACGACGATTTCGACCACTTTGACTATGACGACGATTTCGATGATGATGATTTCGATGATGACAACTTCGATAATGACTTTGACTACGATGATTATGACGACTACGATAACGACAATTATGACAATGACGATAATGACGATTATCTTTAGCATGTACTATAAGCATTGTGCCTGTAGCCCGTGCAGTGGGAAACCGCATCTACGTCAATGATTATCACAATTTCATATTTCGTAAGCGTAAACTATTTGTCACCACTGATACACTGCTAAACGCCATAGCTCCTGCCGCTAAAACAGGATGCAGTTCACGTAACATAGTAGGCAAATCGGAAAATGGGTACAGTATTCCCATCGCAATTGGGATAAGTATGACATTGTAACCAAATGCCCAAAATAAATTTTGTTTGATAGTTCGCATGGTTGCTTTACTTAGAGCAATTGCTTGGGGTACTGTACGCAAATCTCCTCGCATGAGAGTAACATCGGCGGCTGCCATTGCTACATCAGTACCTGTTCCGATGGCAATGCCAATATCTGCTTGAGCCAGTGCTGGAGCATCGTTAATGCCATCACCGACCATAGCAATTAAATTTTCTTTTTCTGCTTGTAATTCCTTAATTTTACTTGTTTTTCCATCAGGTAGCACTCCTGAAAAAACGTGGTCAACTCCCACTTCATTGCCAATTGCCTCAGCAGTAGCTTGATTGTCACCAGTCAGCATAACCACTTGTAAGCCCAAATCATGCATTGTTGCAATAGCAGATTTTGAGCTTTCTTTGACCGTATCTGCTACGGCAATTAAACCAATAGGATTATGATTAACAATAACCCACATTACTGTTTTTGCTTGGTTTTGTAGGCGAGTCATTTCGTTCCGTAGAAAGCCTAGAAATTCAATTCTTTCGGAAAATTGAACTTTTAACTCATGCATTTCAGATTCCAGCAATTTTTCATTACCGACTGCCACCCTTGCCTCGTCAATCATGGCGATTATACCTTGTCCCATAACCGATTCAAATTGATGTGGCTCGCTCAAGACAAGCCCTTTATTTTGAGCGAACATAACAATCGCTACGCCAAGCGGATGTTCGCTACCACGTTCAGCTGAAGCAGCTAAGTGGAGAATTTTATCTTCCGAGACCGGAGTAGTTTCCAAAACTGCTCTAGTCTTATGCGGCACAACCACATCAGTTATAGTCGGTTCACCTTTGGTTATAGTACCAGTTTTATCAAGCACAATTGTTTTTAAGGAATGTGCCTGTTCTAAAGCCTCGCTATTCTTAAACAAAATGCCATTTTCGGCTCCCTTGCCCGTCCCTACCATGATAGCTGTTGGGGTTGCCAAACCTAAAGCACATGGGCAAGCTATCACTAAAACTGCTACCATTCTTATCATGGCAACTGTGAAATTCGCTCCGATGATGAGCCACCATACCAAAAATGTCAAGACTGCTACCATGATGACAACTGGTACAAAAATCTCGGCAACTTGGTCAGCCAAGCGTTGAATCGGAGCCTTGCTACCTTGTGCTTCTTGGACAAGACGAATGATTTGAGCTAGGGCAGTTTCGGCTCCCACTTTAGTAGCTTCAATTTTGAGCAAACCTTGTTTATTAATAGTGGCTCCCACCACTTCATCACCAATTCGTTTATCAATCGGCAGGCTTTCACCAGTTATCATGCTTTCATCAACGGCAGACTTACCTTCGATAACCACTCCATCAACCGGTATTTTCTCACCTGGGCGAACGATGACACTATCTCCCTTAACGACCTGTTCAATTGGAATATCCATTTCTTGACCGTTGCGAATAATTCTAGCCGTTTTCGCTTGCAATCCCATCAACTTTTTAATAGCGGCACTAGTTTGTCCTTTGGCACGAGATTCAAGTAATTTGCCTAATTTTATCAAAGTGATAATCACAGCCGCCGTCTCAAAATAGACATGCTCTCCCAACACAGGATTGAGCATGACAGCCAAGCTATAAAAGAAAGCTACCGATGTTCCCATAGCAATTAGCACATCCATGTTAGCGGATTTATTTTGTAGTGATTTCCATGAGCCGACATAATAATCCCAGCCGACATAAAATTGTACAGGAAGTGTCATCAGGAGCATGACCCAATTTGCCCAAGCACCATGTGACCACATGCCAAGCAATCCAAAATCACGAGACATGCTAAACAAAAAAAGCGGTACGGTGAAAACTACACCTATCCAAAATTTGCGGGTCTGGTCGTCAATTTCAGCTTGACGAGCGGCTTGCTCGACATCTTCTCCCTCAAAAGTTGTCATTGTTCCATCGTGGATTTGTACCACGCCATAGCCCGCCTTTTCAATAGCTTTGACGATTTCAGCTTGATTGGTTTGATTTGGGATATATTCAACCATGCCTTTTTCAGTCGCATAATTCACCGTAGCAGATACAACACCAGATGTCTTTTTATTTAGTGTTCGTTCAACAGTTCGCACACAATTGGCACAGGTCATGCCAGTTATGGGTAATTCTACCTTAACGGTAGGAACACCATAGCCAACAGATTCGATTTTTTGAATGATGTCACGCTCACTTAAAATACTGTTATCATAAGTGACAGTTGCTCGTTCGGTAGCATAGTTGACTGCTGATGTGCTGACACCATTTAATTTCTTTAGATTTCGTTCAACTGCTTGAGAACAGTTAGTACACGTCATGCCTGTGATTGGTAATGTTATTCGTGTTTCAGTCATAGAAACCAGCCATGTCATTGCTCATGTAAGACTGTTCAATGTTATTATTTGACAAGATAAATTTGAGAGTCAAAACCTGCTTTGAAATGAAAAAGCTAGCTTTTTCGCTCCACTGTGCGACCATGTGATTGAAAATCACATCGAAAAATATCCCAAGCCATGTTTTTTGTTTTAGCATTAAACAGCCCTAGGGAGTGAACGGTTACAAATCTTTGGTATCAAACAAAATCCTTTTCATAAGGCAGTATCATGCGTCGTTGTCTATTCATAAAAACCAGAAAATCATCAATCGGTTCTTCTTCAGGCCAAAAACTGGTTTTTACATCATCTAAATTCGTAACTGGTTTTACATGCTGTTCTTCAATCGACTCATCAAGGGTGTTCGATTGCAAGAATGATGGTTTCTTAGGCTTTGTCTCATGCGAATCGAATATTTCACGAATCAACTGAAAAACCGTATCAAACAGATTTAGTTTTTCAGCTGGTTTAGTAATGTTATATACATTTTGCAAGGTAGCTTTCATCAATTCAATTTGTTCAGATGGAGATAATTTCTGAATCATCCGAATTGAATTTTGTAATTGTTCACTCATGTTAAGACTCCTTTGTGCTATGTTAAACACACATTTTGATTATAGCCTGCATATTATTTCTCATCAGGCAAAGTCGGCAATGACAACTTGGGACGATCTCCAAAATCTGGTAACGTCGGTGGGTTATCTTTTAATGTTTGCATGATTTCTGAAATGGCACGTTCTAATTGTGGGTCTTTGCCAGCAATATCATCTCGAGGGCTGATGATTACCTCAATGTCAGGCTCAACGCCATGATTTTCTACATTCCAGCCAACACCATAAAACCATGACGAAAACTCAGGTTGAGTGGTAATTGTTTTATCTACTAATGAAAAACGTGGAAAAATGCCTATTACACCACCCCATGTTCGTGTCCCAATCAACTTACCAAGCCCCATTGCCCTGAATGAATGACAGAAAATATCACCATCAGAAGCCGAATAATTATTACACAAAGCAACGATGGGTCCCTCTACTGATTCAGTTGGATATGGTTCAGGTCGTCCCCAACGAGAAATGTCATATCCTAATCGTTTACGGGCTAATTTTTCCAAAATCAACGGCGACACATTGCCTCCACGATTATTTCGCACATCCACAATTAAACCCTTGCGGTCGACTTCGGTTAAAAAGCCTCGATGAAATTCGGCGAATCCTTCAGCACCCATGTCAGGAATATGGACATACCCAATTTGACCAGCACTTGCTTCATGGACACGTTGCCGATTTTTATTTATCCATTCTCGATAGCGAGGTCGAAATTCGGTATAAAGTGTTTTAACAAACATGTTCTTCGGTCTATCAAGTTCAGGGCTCTCAAATATGAGAAATACATCATTCCCAGCTTGGTTGACCAACAACTGATGTGGGGAAAGGTCGCGGCTGACTTTATTACCATTCACACTGATTAGCCTATCGCCGACTTTCACATTGAAGAAAGGCTTTGACAAAGGCGAACCTTCTGTTTTGCTCCACACATCGCCATGCACAATATGAGTCACGATATAGCTATCCGTTTCGGGGTCATACTCAAAATCGGCTCCTAACAACCCTTGTGTATAAAATGGCGTGTCGCGATAATCTCCACCATATTCATAAGCATGCGAAGTGCCAAGTTCACCTTGCATCTCCCACATCACATCTGAAAATTCAGAACGTGTGCCAACTCGTTTTAAAAGTGGCAGGTAACGTTTATAAACTTTTTGCCAATCCACGCCCGACATGTCTTCCGTCCAGAAATGGTCGCGTTGCAATCGCCATGCCTCACGGTACATTTGGTGCCATTCTAAGCATGGGTCAACGGAAAGACGGATACGGCTTAGGTCAATCCAACCTGATTTGCGACCGGTAGCACCATTATCATTTGAGGGTTTATCTCCTGCTTTTATGACACGTAAATTATTTTGTGAGCGATAGATAAGTGTTTTGCCATCCATAGCAATATCAAAGCTGGTTATATCACTCACAATGGTTTCTGAACTTTGTTCAGCAAAATCATATATCTTCAACTTACCTTTAGCTGGAGGTCCCCCACTTTGTTTACGCCGCCGATTTAATGCTCCCGTAACAGGATATACACTATATAAAGCCTTACCTTTAATGCCGCGTATCTGCCCATAACGCCCTTCGGCTACAGGGAAAGGAATAACACGGTTGGCAATTCCCTCTAAATCTATTTGAATTGACTCGTCTTCTTTTTTTTCGATGATTTTTAAATCATACATCATTTTTACGACTTCAGATACTTTGTCATTGTTTTCATCATCAGGTCTATCAGGATGATTGAAGGTAGGAATATCAGGAGGCTTATCACCAGGAGCACGTGGCATTGGAACAAAAGGAGGGTATAAATTTTCTTGCAAGGTTATTAAGCATGGTCTTGACCCCCAGATGAAAGTCCAATCAAAATGCATGTTGTCACGTACAGGATTAAAACTCCGCCGCGAAAGAAAATAAAGATATTTACCTTCAGGGTCGAAGGCGGGAAATCCATCACGTAAAACAGGGTTTGTAATCACATGTTTTTCACCAGTTTCGACATGGCAAAGTTTAATACAAGACGTTTGCCCCGTTTGAGCAAAGCCATAAGCTAACCAAACACCATCGGGTGACCATGCTATACCTAGTATTCGACCATGCTTACTTTTGTCTAAAACACGGGCAGTTTTTTCAGCAATATCAACCACAATAAGCTCATATCGATGATTGGTTAGAGCAATTTCGTTCTTTTTAGGGGAAGGATGAGAGATTATGGGACGACCAATGTTCAACCCTTCTAAGCGAATTGTTTTTTTGACTTTAGCAAAATGATGAATCTCAATAGTTTCCTCTCCTGTTTCGTCGCTGACAATAGCCAAATGCTCGCCCGCATGCAACCACTTTGCTAAACGGTAACGTGCATTTGGTGAAGTGTTATGGTCCATCACAGCTGCTTCCCAATTTGCCATTGAAAACACTTTACCACGTGTGGTGATAGCTACTGCTAATCCTTCTGGGTGGATACTGTATGATTCAAAATAATAACTAGAATTAACAAATTTTCGCTGAGTTTGAGTACGCGGGCTGTGAAATTCGATATTGATTTTTTCTGATGTATCTTGAGATGGGTCAAAAAGACAATTCGTTTCCCATCAGTATTAGGAAAACGAACAAAATAATCATTATGGTGGGTATGGCGGTCTAAGTTCTCCCCGTTTGGAAGGCATGAGTAAATATTGCCGATGCCCTCATGGTCAGCAACAAAATAAATCCGTTCGTCTAGCCAAAGCGGGCTAGCAAGATTGCTATCTAATTTGATGAGCGTTTGCCATTCACCTTTGCCATGCGGGTCAATCCATATTTTACCACAGCGTCCGCCACGATACCGTTTCCAACCCGCTAAATCAACAGCGTTTTGACTAATGACAACTCCTCCATTAGCACCATAAGAAATGGATAATGCTTCACCTGTTGGCAGAGCTTCAATCTGACCACCTTCAGGGGAAATGGTATAAAGCTTAAAAATATGATAAAAAGATTGAGCGGTATTGCTGGTAAAAATAATTGATTTGCCATCTCTTGTCCAACCAACGGGAGTCGAAGTTACCCCAAGATAAGTTAATCGTTTAGCTTGTCCTCCCGTAGCAGGCATGCAATAAACTTCTGTCTCACCTTCATCTCGTCCTGTAAAAGCTAACAACTGTCCATCTGGGGAAAGCATGGGGTCAGAGACCTCACCTAAATTTGCTGTTAAGCGACGGGCAATACCTCCCGTTGCTGGTATAGTCCACATGTCATCTTCACTTATGAAAATAACCGTATCTTGATTAATTGTGGGAAACCGATAATAACCGTTCTGCATAAATTTACAACTCCAAAAATATTAAAATGAATATTTAAGTTTATCATTATTTTTGTTTAAAGTCAACAATAGTAACTAAATTATAACTGATGCTCACTCGAGGGGCTGAATCACGTCCACAAAAACAACTTCTACAGTTACACTCGTTTTCGTGTCTGTCTCAATCACTTCATGCTTTTAAACATGCGAGAGAAATAACTAAGTGAGCAAGCCAAATAATTTGTGAAAGCCCTGTGTCAGACAAGGTTTTACGGGATGATGGTTAGACAAGAAAGCTTATTTTACCATCTTTTGTCCAGGCACCATTGCTGAACCGATACAGATAAAAACGGTTTTTGTTAATTGATGGCATGTCGGTGGGATAACTAACTGTAATCGTTACTGGTTTATTGAAATGGGTAATTGTCGTATTACCTTGTGTTGCCGTCAATTCAAAGAAACGTCCTATACTGACCATGCCACTTATATCTTGCGATGATTGATGAGAGTATGTCACATTAGTGTCAGCATCAATGCTACCGACAGGAAATTCAACCATGACACTATTTTCATAATCATCAGACATGAGAACTATATTCGTATCAGGCATAAGCATTGCTGAACCAATTTCGGGAGGTAGATACGGCGATTCATACGCTCCCATGTCTACCGTGCCATTCAAGATACGAATATCATTATCCATGTCAGTGTCTATTTCAACAGGAATAAGATTGTTATTGCCATGGTTAATTGCCATAGAGCCGTGTTTGATGTGAAAATCTCCATTGATTGTGGGAGCATCATGCGGGCTTATCGGCTCGACAAATCGAGGATTGGTCTTCAAATTATTTGTTCCATCCAAATCACCTTGCACAATAGCATAATGAACAGTTGTTGTACTGTGAATATCATCAAAAATATCGTTGGGACTGTTATCCCACAAAATACTATTATTGATAGTCAAGCCACCCACACTCCAATCAACCCCTTTATTATACATCGCCCCGCCATCTCGCTGAGCAAGATTGCCGCTGATGGTAACATGATTTAAGATGGGATGACTGCCATGATAATTACACATTGCCCCACCATAATTATCAGCCTTATTACCACTAATTATGACCTGATTCAAGATAGGGTTACTTTGCCAATTACACATGCCACCACCGTTATTATCTGAAATATTACCACTTAGGATGACACGGTTTAAGATAGGGTTACTTTGCCGATTATACATGCCGCCGCCATTTAGCCTAGCATGGTTATTGCTGAAAGTGATATTATTTAAGGTAGGATTTCCTTTATCAGAATACATGCCCCCGCCGACATTTGAAGGGAACGTTTCACCGCTGGCATTGCCACCATGAATAATAAATCCATCGAGAATAGCTGTGCTATCCGCATTACTTCCATTAACGACATGATAACTATTATCACTAATTGCGTTTTCTTTGTTAATGTCGCCACTTAAAATCGTGGGATTATTTCGCCAATCCCGTTCATCAAAATTATTTCCTGTGCCAATAAGGTTACTTTCTGTACCATTAAATCCACCATAGACTGCAACGCCACTTTTCAATCGAAAGGACTTATTACGGCTGGCACTGTTGGTTGGCATGTAAGTGCCTTGTGCGACCCAAATTTCAGCCCCACGTGTGGCATGGAACAATGCCTCGTATAATTCGGTATAGGCATTTTTCCATGAAAATCCCGTTCCATATCCCCCAGCATCAGACTTCACAAAAATAACGCCACTTGTAGCAACTTCCCTAAGAGCTATTGTCACAGAACTCTGATTATTTGTCGAGTCTTCCTCGCCATTACTGTTATTAATCTTGGCAACACTAGTCAATGATTCAACATTGAGCGTGCCAGTATCTGCTTTGATAACACCTGTCATAAAAATAATTCCCTTATCTCTTGGCTTCATGCTTGGTATTTGCCATACGTAAGGTTGTATGGACATATTTTGAATATCTAACTCACTGTCATAATAATAGTTTATGTTTGTAATATATTCGGAGATTGCACTATAAATCGTAATATTCTCGGCTGTAGCCAAACCAATATTTTGAAATTCCAACGTATAGGTAATCGGTGAACCTGGCGGAGCAGTAAGATAAGGGGCTGTCATGATAATTTCCAAATCAGGCGAAGGGATTCTAATCTGTGCCGAGCTGGTATTATTATCTAAAGCATAATCGTTTGAAGTTGTGCCAATCATTACCGTGTTGATAATATTTCCCGAAGACAAATCAGAGTCTACAATACCTATAATAGTAATCATACCTCTGTCAAGCGGTTTCATTTGCCCTACTTGCCACACATATTGTGAGGTTGATTTATTTGTGATGTTTACTCCATCAAATGTATACTCAACATTAGTAATATCTGATGATATAATATCTGTAATAACAACTTCCTCAGCTATGCCCGAACCGATATTTTCAAAGGTGATTTTATACTCAACTTCACCGCCGGGCGGCACGACTGTCTGAACAGCTTTTTTAACAATGCTCAAATTTGGCATGGAGGTTGGGGTAGGAGTAGGAATATATTTTTCAATAGCTTTATCTAGTTGGATACGAGATGTAGTAACATCACCAATAGGCTCTATGACGGGTTTACCTGTAACAATGAATTGATTTAAGATTTTATCTACACTAGCAGAAGGATTTGCTTGTCTCATAACAGCCCATGCTCCAGCCACATGTGGAGCAGCCATTGACGTACCATTCTTGCTACCGTATGTGCCGCCTGGAACAGATGAATCAATGCTCACGCCTGGGGCTAACAAGTCAAGAAAATAAGCACGATTTGAAAAGGAAGCTACTTCATCATAATCATCTGTGGCTCCAACACTAATAACAGATGAAATACATGCTGGAGCACCAAGAGCATTTATCCAAGAATCATTACCAGAAGAAGCAATTGTAGCAATCCCAACAGACTTTAGATTTTCTACTATTTCTACAAAAAAAGGATATTCTTCATCGCATGGAATCGTATAACCATCTCCCCCAAGACTCATGTTGATAGAGGCGATTGGGGCGCTAAAGCTGGGGTTATTGTGAAGACTAAGGACATGCTCTAAACCTGCTATAACATCTGAAAAAGAAGTAAGGGCACATGGAACAGTATCAGGATAACAAAGAGATGTATCATATATCCCTGAAAAAACCTGAATGGAGATAACCTTACTATCTTTTGCCACCCCAGCAAAATTATCTGATTGATACCCCGCTGCAATACCTGCCACATGTGTGCCATGGGTACATCCACCAATCGATAAATCACAATTAGTCCCAGCACCCGTACCGATTTGGGTCTCTTCTCCATTTGGACAAAGTGTTTGTGCGTATAACTCATTACTAGAAAAACATGCTTCAGCTATAACTCGCCCTCCCAAAAAAGGATGGCTTGTATCTATGCCAGTATCTAAAATTGCTACTGCCTGCCCTTTACCTGTAAAGCCGCTGTTCCATGTTTTATCTGCTCCAATGATGGGAATACTCTCTTTTAGGTTAAGATGCAGGAGTTTATCTTCATGGATACTTTTTACTTGAGGCATTTGACGTAAAGCATCTAACCCTTCTTTGGTAACGGTCAATGCTAAACTAGGAATATACTTAAAATTTCGCTTAACTGTTGCCTGTGTCGAATCTAACATTTTTAACACATCATGTTGAGTCTGTGCAATTTTTTCTCGTTGGTCAGTAACAGCTCGTTTTGACATGTATCCCTCTGGTTGGAAAGCGACATCTAACTCAACAATAACCCGTGCTTGACCATGTTCTTCAATCTGTTTGAGTATTGTGTCATCAAGTACATGGTCGGCTTGATAAAATGATTTTGATGGTAAGTTTTGGGTCGTTGCTGGAATGATTTGCCTCATGAATCCAATTATTACGATGAGTATCAATAGAAAAATAAAACGAGATACCAATGAATTATACCAACATGTGTTTACAACAGTAGTTTGAGAATTATAAAAGTGTTTGAAATAATTTGTCATTGCGACGTTCCTCAACAAGAGATATTAAAAGCAAAATGAATGTATCTTAATTATACTATTAATAATTGATTTAGGCAAGGTATTGTTGTTTGGAGAGTATTTCATTTTGTTGGAGCGTCAAAGCTTGCTTTGAACAACCCTATAGCTCGTGTAAGTTTGCTATATCCTGTTGGTCATGCCAAAACGGGAATAGCTACTTATTCAGCAAGTAAGTCATTATTTTCCCAAAATGCAAAAAATGTGCTATTCTTATAAGTACGCACTGAAACCCCATTCTGCCCTCCCCTACTTAGGAGAGGGGTAAAAGTAGGGATTTATGGCATAAATCCTACACGATGATAAGACATTAAAGAGGAATATATGTTTCAAGAATCAAACAACATAGATATAAACATCGCCATTAAAAAACAGCATGCTTTTTGGGTTAATATTGTTTTGTTTGGTATTACAAGTGTTTCCAGCATGGCAGTATTGTATTTTGGTTTACAAACCAATGATTGGCAACATTGGATTAGTTTTGGATTGCTGGTAATATATGGTTTAGTCGTTATTGGTTCGATGTGGTTAAGTCGTCATGGGCAAGTGGAATTAGGCATAATATTGGTTATCGCTGGTATGATGGTTGGTAGCCTTATCATTCCTACTTATATAGGTGGGGCTGGTTTATCGATTGCAATAGTCCTAGTCGTTTTAATCCCAATTATTGCTACATGGACACTGTCATCAGACCAAGCTACTACGGTTACGTTTTTGGCAATATTAGCCGCAGTTGTTACATTGTTAATTGACCTTTATAGTTTCCCATATCGTCGATTATCTTCGGATATAGAGTCAGTCAGTGTGATAATTATTATTCTCTTTGCTTTTTCCTTTGGGATATATGCAGTTTGGCATTTTACACATTATGACTTACGCACAAAATTTGTCTTAATATTTGTAACTGTTAGTATCACTTCACTAGGAATAGTTACAGTTTATTCAGATAGAATGATTGAGAATAATTTAATGGCTGGCACAGGAACAACTCTAGCAAATATAGCTGATTCTCATGCCTCATCGATTGGAGGATTATTAGCTAACCAAGTAGATATGTTGAAAATCCTGGCACTTAATGAAGTATTACATGAATCCATGTATGTTGTCAATGAGGCATATCCCAGTGATACTCAGGCTCAAAAGGCTCAATTGAAAGCGATAGATAAAGAATGGCTTGTCGTTCCTGATTCATCATCACTTATCCAAAATCACTTAACAAATGGAGTGGCTTCTTACTTAAAGCAGTTTCGGAAACAGTTTCCTAACCATGTTGAAGTGTTTGTGACGGATAAATATGGTGGGCTTGTGGCTACCACCAATCGCACTACAGATTATGACCAATCTGATGAAATATGGTGGCAAAAAACATACTATGACGGCTTGGGGAAAATTTACTTGGGACAACCTAAATTTGATGATAGTAGTTTAACCATCGGATTAGATATTGCCATACCCATTTATCATCATGCAACTCGTGAAGTAATTGGGGTTCTACATAGCACTTATGGACTATCAGAAATAACACAAATTTTAGATTCAATTAAGGTAGCAAATACATTTATTTTGTTACCTAACTATCAACTTCTTACAAGTCGTAAATCTTTTCGGGAAACTTATGGAACTGATATATTGACTGAAATAAGAGAAACGCAATTTGATAAATATGCCGAATTTTCTTTTGGTGGAGAACGAAATTTATTAAGCAAATCTCAGATAAAGAATTTAGACAATGAAACCAATGTCACCGATTTGCAATGGAATTTTGTTGTTTATCAAAGTTTAAACGAGACATTATCTGTTGCGGTTAATCAAGAACGAGATTTGGCATTGATTGCGATTACAATTGCAGGAGTTATTGCCTTAATAGCTATGTTTGCTTCACAAAAACTAACAACTCCAATAGTAAAATTGACTCAGACGATAGAATCAATCATAATAGGGAACTTTGATACAAGAGCAGATGTTCAATCTACTGATGAAATTGGCACATTGGCATTTACATTTAACCAAATGAATGACCAACTCCAAAAAGAAATTGCATCATTAGAAGAACAGGTAGCGATTCAGCAAAATCAAATGGAGATTATTCTGAATTTTAATCAGCGGCTATCAGGCATTTTTAATCAAGAAGCATTACTAAAAGAAGTGGTATCAATGACCCAGAGAACTTTTGACTACTATCATGTTCAAATTTATCTGTTGGATGAACAGAAACAAAATTTGATGTTAGTTGAAGGGTATGGTCTTATTGGGGTTAAAATGAGAAAGCAAAGACATCACATCCCATTAGCCACTGTAGGAAATATTGTAGCTCATGTGGCACGCCATGGTAGGTTAATCAAAATTGATGATTTATCTAAAGCATCAGAGTGGGAACACAATCCTCTTTTACTAAATGCTCATTCTGAAATTGCTGTGCCAATTATCCTAGAGGATGAGGTGGTAGGTGTCCTAGATGTGTATAGTGATGAAATCGGTGGTTTGGGTGCTGATGATGACACTATTTTGCAAGTATTAGTAAATCAAATTGCTACTGCTGTTTATAATAATCGGTTGTTAGAGAAAAACCAAAAATCTTTGGAAGAATCACAGCAGTTACAACAACTGTACACAGGACAGGTGTGGGAAAAGTTTACCCGTGAGCAAAAACAAACCACATTTCAAACACATCAGCCAACCATTTCCCCTTTGATAGACTTAAATACGCCCGAAGTCAATATTGCTTTGCAAGAACGAAAACGGGTAAATTTAACATTGGCGAGTGATTCAGAACGACAGCTAAATGTATTAGCAGTGCCACTCAAACTGCGAAATGAAATTATTGGTGTGCTAGGTATTCGTGATGAAGATACTGAACGCCGTTGGACAGAGGATGAATTTGCCTTAATTGATACCGTTTGTGAACAAATGACACTTGCTATTGAAAATGCTCGGCTTTTTGAGGAAACAGGTCGTCGAGCTGGGCGTGAAAAGGTTATTGCCGATGCCACCCAACAAGTTTGGGCATCAGGAAATTTAGAAAAAGTCATGCAAACAACGGTATCACAATTAGGCTCTATTCTTAATGCCTCTAAAGTTGTTATCCATTTGGGTACAGCAAAAGAATTATCATCGTATTCCGATAAAGAAGGTCAAAATGTACAAATCAACATTAAAAAATCGTAGGACATGGCTCATTTTATTCAGCCTAACAATAATGTTATTATCGGGTTGTAGTTTATTCGGTGGTGATGAAGCTGCTCCCGCCGAAACAGAATCGATACAACCGACTGTTTCAGTGTTACCAGATGACACATCTACAATATCTCCGACCGATTCCCCGACATCAGCTTCAGAACCAACTTCAACACAAATTTCTACGGAAATTCCACCGACAACTTTACCATCCAGTCCTCCAACAAATACTTCTGCTCCTGGTGTTAGCTTAATTACGGTGGATGCACTGCTTAATGTGCGGGCAGGTCCTAGCACAGATTACTCTACGGTCGGGCGGTTGCTTGCAGGGTCAACAGTTCCCATCATTGGACGGAGTGCGGACAACAGTTGGTGGCAAGTTCAATTTAAAGACGGTGCCGATGGAAGAGGTTGGATAGCGGCTGAATTTGGCGAAGTTACCAATACAGAAGCCATTCCTGTGGTCGGAGTTTCTACCCCTGTTTCATCAGAAATAGGTTTGCTTACAACGGATGTAGTACTTAATGTACGCTCTGGACCAGATACGACTTATGACGCACTCGGCTTGTTAGCAGTAGATTCTACCGTGAAAATTATCGGCAAAAATACAGATAGCACATGGTGGCAAATTGAATTTGAAGAAGCACCCGAAGGCATGGGTTGGGTCTCGGCTGAATTTGGCGAGACAACAGATACCGACAATGTTCATGTTGTCGAATTTGTCAAATCGACTACCGAACCAGGGGGTGCTTCTTTGACAACTGATGTGAAACTCAATGTACGCTCCGGTCCAGACACTACGCATGCTAAACTTGGTTTACTTGAAGTCGATTTAACCGCTAAAATCGTTGGCAAAAATGAGGATGGCACTTGGTGGCAAATTGAATTCGAAGAAGCACCTGAAGGCATGGGCTGGGTCTCGGCTGAATTTGGTGATGCCACAAATACAGATGATGTTCCTGTGGTCAAATTTGAAACTACTCCAACACCTGATAATCCTTCCGTTACTTTTGACATCAGGTTAAATGCCCGTTCGGGACCTGACACAAATTATAAATCTTACGGCATATTAGATGCAGATTCAACGGTTGCTATCATTGGGCGAAATGAAGATAGCACATGGTGGCAAATTGCATTTGAGGATGCTCCCGATGGCAAAGCTTGGGTTTCAGCTGAATTTGGTGAGGCTCAAGACACGGATAATGTCCCTGTAGTAGAAATTCCACCAAGTCCAACGCCTGCTCCTGCTACGGAGACTCCTGTCCCAACCTCAACCCAAACCCAAACGTTGATTCTTATCGAAACGCCGTTGCCAATTGATTTTATCAGTACAAACACACCCGTTCCAACTAAGACACCTATCTTAACTGAAGTGCTTACTCAAACATTAGTTTTTGAAATGGAAACACCAACAACGACGGAGACATCCACCACAGAGACTCCTATCCCCGCCACAGAGACTCCTATCCCCGCCACAGAGACTCCAATTTGGACAAATGAACGAAATGGCGGGGCGAGTCCAGGTGGTTCGGTAACAAATTGTGGATATGGTCATGAAATTCATGTATTGGTCATTGACAAAGATGGCAACCCATTAGACCAAATTGTGATAGCAGACCCGTACAACAACCCTAAAAAAATCACGGGCTCTCATGGGCCCGGGCGGACACAGTATATCCTTTATGGAAATGGCTATGAATTATTCGTTGCCGAAGACCATAACGCTGGTCGTGAGGTCAGCGGTGAGACCAGCTCTGTAATGAGTGCTAAAGATGAGGAGATTCCTATTTCATGGCTGATGGAAGGAAATTACTGTGCTACCGAAGAGGAATGTCAACGTCGGGTTAGTAGCAATAGTTTATGTCGCGGACATTATTCGTATGACATTACTTTCCAACGTACATGGTAACAAAAATGGTTAGACCTGACAAGTTTCTGGTTAGACCTGACAGGTTTTTAAAAACCTGTCAGGTCTTTAGTGTATGACTCATGAATTAGCTCAACGTATCAAGGAAAAATCGCTAAGTATAGGTTTTACATTTGTAGGAATTGCACCCGCTATCCCGAGTGAACATGCCCAATACTATCAAGCCTGGCTTTTGGCAGGACACCATGCTGAAATGAGTTATTTAGCACATCCACAGGCTGAGGGATTATTGCCAGTTATGCCTGGCACATTGACTATCACCTTCTTCTCACTCCCAAATTGTATGAGTTACAACGATGGATTACAACGCAGGTCGATGTCACCATCAATGGTCGGGCTTATGTGGATACCGGACCCATTCTTGAACGGGAATTAGCTGTACGTGGCGGCATAGGTTTTATTGGCAAAAATACATGCCTACTCCATCCCAAAATGGGTTCTTATGTTTTTCTCGGCGAAATCATTTTAGACTATGAACTTCCGTTTGATGAACCTGATAAGCAAAGTACATGCGGTAAATGTACTCGTTGTTTAACATCCTGTCCAACAAATGCCCTCATTGTTCCGCATACATTAGACAGTCGTTTGTGCATTTCCTATTTGACCATCGAACATAAGAAAAACATTCCCTTAAAATTACGTCCTTTGATGCGAAACCGTATTTTTGGTTGTGATATATGCCAAGAAGTTTGCCCTTATAACAAGCGTTTTGCCATTCCTAGCGATGAGCCTGCTTTTCAAGCCGAGTTAGACAAAATGGCTCCTTCACTCCTTGACCTAATTACATTGGATGATTCTGCTTTCAGAAAACGCTTCAAAAACAGTCCCATCAAACGAACCAAACGAAGAGGTTTTTTGCGTAATGTCTGCATCGCACTTGGCAATTGGGGTGATAAAAAAGCCTTGCCCATTTTACAAAGTGCCTTGCATGACAAAGAACCCCTTATCAGACATCATGCTCAATGGGCAATCCAAAAAATTCGTGATGGATTCTGATTTAGGAGTGGCAATCCCTTGTGGTTTCCCTATACTAAATCATAAACCGTTGTCGAGCCATAATATCACCGACTCCCTTCAATGCAGAGGCACTTTTATCATCAGCCCGTCTCTCAAATTCTTGAACCAGTAAATCAAGTTGTGAAAAGAAGACACCATCACACCACATGATATTATCGTTGATGATGAGTTGTACTTCATGAACATTTTTTGCAGAACAAATTTTTTTTAGTAAGTCGTTTGCTTCTTGAATCATCATGGCATATTCTTTAAGATATATTCATGAAAATGTTACCTTTATACCCATTTTAACACACACATCACAGGTTGGCAAATTTGGTAATTATTCACGTCAGTAGACCCCACCCTAGCCCTCTCCCTGTGGGGGAGGGCTAGGGTGGGGGTGAACTAGGGCTGTTCAATGCTATTTTTTGACATGAAAAAGCGAGCTTTTTCGCTCCATTGTGCGACCATGTGACTGAAAATCATGTTGAAAAATATCCCAAGCCATGTTGCTTATCGGTAACAATATATGAAAGGATAATTAAATATATTAATCAATTCACATGTTTATCTCGGAGTCCGAAAGCTAAAGCTATTGGACTCTAGGTTTAACTAACTCCATATCAATACAATATTTCAGCGGTCATTTGGAGAAATCATACTTGAATGACCGCTAAATTTATTTAAAGGAATTTTAATTATGGATAATCAAAGGATATTTACCAATAAATTATGGGAAAATTATGATAAGCTCCGTAAAAGAAAAGAAAAATATGTAGGCGAGGCTCCCTTAGGATTGCTTAATCAAATTCGAGACCATGAAGCCGCTCTCAATTTGACCAATCAATGGACTGACGACAAAATAAATAATGCCATCTGGTTTAGGAAAATGAGACCATTAGTATTAGCGATTGAAAACCGCACAGGTGAGTCACGAAGCACTATTAAATTGAAGGATATTACTGATATCTACACCCCTTCTTATGCAAAACAATATCCTCAACAGAACAATGAAGTTCACACCACATCCCCATTAAAAGCCATAAGATTTATTATTGTCGGGGTTTTATGCCTGGTCATGATTGGACTAGGCTTAACTAAGATAATCTCATTTTCGACCCCAACGCCGACTCCAACATCCATGATTGACACTATCTCAGTCAGCTTAATTGATACACCCACATCTACTTTAACACCTCATGTAACTTCACAACTGCCAACATATACCCCCAACCAAACACGTGAGTTGCAATTTAGTATACCAACAGTTGTTTTTACAGGTACAGTCAATGCCACATTAATTGCCAAAAGTATCAAACCAACACCAACCTCCACTCCAACTTCCACCTCAACCTCACCACCGACAACATATACTCCAACTTCTATAGCCACTCATGCCACTACTCAAACTTTTATACCTACCTCTACCACAGTGCTATCTCATAAAAATGGCAGGTTAGCGGTAGCGATTGATAACAAAATGGGGTATTACGATGTTATGATTTATCGCATGCCGAGTGGTGATATTGAAATGGAAATTGAAGGAGTGCGTCAGCCCACATTTCGGCATGACGGGCAACGTTTATTGGTCAATGGTGAAGGAGCAGGTCGAGGCGATGCATGGGAAATTAATGTAGCCAACTGGCAATTTGGTTCTCATGTCAGTGGAGCCGCCGCCGACTCCTATCCATTTTATAATCCCGAAGGAAACAGAGTTGTCTATAGCAATAACCGTTTATACAGTAGCAACAAATCATTTATTTATGTGCAGTGTGGTTTGTCGCGTCCTCAAAATGATGTTCAGGAACAATGCAAGGAATATGGCAACATTGTACTTTTGCCTGATGTAGATAATGCCGAGATTGTCGGTAGTCATCCTGTATGGACAGGGAATGACCATATTGCTTACAAGGGATGTAATACCTGGTACGATGGGAATACATGTGGTATTTTTATCGTTCCTTCTTGGACAACCGTATACGGTGGAGCGAGGTTGACTCCATCACAATTAACGGGTGTACAAGGACATAGTACCACTCCCACCGATGCTCACAATAATTTAATCTTGTATCATGCCAGTGAAACAGGAAATTGGGAAGTCTACTTAACGACAGTGAATGGTGGCGTAACCAATTTGAGCAATAATCCTGCTAGTGATGGCATGGCTACATTTTCACCCGATGGGCAGTGGGTAGCATTTATTTCAGACCGCAGTGATGGCTGGGCAGTGTGGGTTGTGCCTGTTCGCGGCGGCATGGCAAGTAAACTGTTTGACTTGCCACCAAATCCATGGGGAACAGGCGACCGAGCCTGGTACAATGAGCGTATGTCATGGGGAAGATGAAATGAATTGTTATGCGAAAGTGATCCTGATTTGATACTACTCTTTACCTTCATACCACCTTGAAGGTAACATACTGTTATTTTTTGTTTTTTCTTCTTCTTCATAGGAACCAGCCGTTGGAAACTCCCGACTTCTAGTCGGGGTCATTGACTAAAAAACCGCTGAGACAATTATTATTTTGAAACATGGAAGTTGGAAGATAAAAATCAACTCCCAACTTCCTACTTCTTCTTACTCCCTACTTCAAAACAAGCGGCAAGTAAATCTGATATTGTCCTGCCGTTACCCGCAACGAGTAGGAGCCGATAGTTGTTTGATTATCTGCCATGTCTATGGCTTCAATCCAATAGGTATAATCACCTGCTTGGTCAAATGCTCGACCTGCCCAAGTTTCTGTAACGACTACTGTTTCGGTTAAGCCCGCAGTGTTGGTTATGATTTCAGTATGACTGAATACATAACTTAGTATGTTTGTGTTGATATATGACCATATGTCACCATCAAAACTAACTTCATCTGCTATGAAATTGCTATCTGGTCTGAATATGCTTATTTGCATGTTCTGAATGGCACTACCATCGCTAACTGTACCAGCCAAACTGACATTACCTGCTAGTGATATAGCTTGTGACATTTGCTGAGTCATGCTAATTTCAGGTGATTTGGTGTCAATAGCATAGTTATAACTTTGACCCTCTGTCATACGATTGCCAACTGCATCAATGCCATAAATGGTCAATGAACGGCTTATGCCTTCAATATTGACATCTAAATCTAAATCATACTGCCATGTCGCGGCTGTATTTAGTGGAGGGGCAAAGGCTCGCATGCGAAGTTGGCTACGATTGTATGTGCCTTCGTCGGCATCAGGATAAACATCGCATAAGGTCATTATCCATGTACCAAGTGCCGAATGTCCATAGAAATGACGTAACAAACTAGGCCACGGTCCCAATTCATTTTCATAATAAGGTTTAGTTGTATCATGATTAGTAGTATCATTGATTTTACTTGAATAGCCGCCCATTAGCATCAAAGCCGTATCATTGATAAGTACATCTATGTTACTTGTTTTGGGAGAAAAGCCATGTAAGGATAGTTCTTTTCCCCACGGCGAACGTAACATGACCACCACATCATTACGGAAGCGATGGTCAATATTCAAGCCAAAGTCCATATCGGCAATTATAAAGTCATCGGTAATGACAAATGTTCGGACTACTTCATTGCCACTACCACAAGTAGCACTGGTTTCAAACAGCACAGGTGATTCAGGTACATCTTCATAAATGTATGTCGTTTGTGGTAATGTACTAGAGTCAAGGATTATCTTTGCCTCTTGACAAATTTCTGTACCACTCTGACAAACCTCTACAGCATCAACTAAGCGGTTATCGTAAATTTCACCTTGCAACATCTCTTCCTTTTTACTAAGTAAGATGGTTGTTAAGGGTTGAGTTGTATCTACATTCAAGGTGATACTTGGGGGGCTGGTGTCCACTACAAATGGCACCCGTCCACCAAATAGCGAACTCTTAGTTTGATTGTATTCATCGCTTGCTACTAAGCTAATCATCACTGTGTCGCCATCATTCACCTCATTGATTTCAATGTCACATGACCATTTATGGTCTTGCGGCGTATCGTCCACACAGGTAAATGTCTCGGTGATATTTCCTGCTACTTGCAGGGTAATGGTCGGCACCTCTGATTGGTCAAATACAACACCCTCAATTGTTTGTGGTCCTTGACCAATCACGTTTTGCGGTGAGGTAATTTCCACATAGTCGGGATATGTCTGGTCCATTTCATAATCTGCATACAGTAGCTCAACCAAACTACCATTACGGTCATTAATTGTAACATCTACGGTTGCCCAGCCTTCATTGAAGAATCTGTTGAAATTATTATCAATCAAACCGGTAAAGACCAGTGTATAAGACATGCCGGCTGGTATCGATAGCTGGCTTTCCAACTTGTAATACTCATCTGTCAGGACATGAGTATCTGTAATCAATAGATTATCTACGCGATATTCACCCACAGAAAGACGTACTGGTCCCCAGTTCCATATCCGCATGTATAAATCATTGGCATCCACTTGCCCTTCATTTTGCAGTTGAATGGTGTATGTGACAATTTGACCATCATGGACATAAGGATAATTTACGTTTCGCAGGCGAGATAGTTCAGATTTAGCATTAAAATCTATACCTGCTTGGCATATGCCATGATAGATTGTACCTTCTTCATCCCACAATACTTCGCCTGTAACAGGGTCAACATGTTCGCCATCTTTACTGGTGTCAAAAGTAGTACAATAATTGATAAGGTCATAGTCATCATTTTGACCATCACACATATATGGTTTCCAGGGACAGAAATTGCTGGTGGACAGTCCCATGAAATCTTCTATGTAAAACCCATTTCGGTCACAGGTTATGTCATGGGGATTTTGCTGACACCATTCCTCAGATAAATTTTTCAAGGCGACATCATCTAATAAGTCATCTTGAGCCATAATGAGATTATCACCAAACATGGTATACGCTAAACTTGGTGGGTTTGTGCTGATGTGAGCAGTGATATTGTCTGCTGTAAATTGAACATCATCATTCATGGCTTTGAAACTCCGCGACTTGTCTGCACTTACCACCGTTTGCATGCCGCTAGGACAGATACCACTGCCGAGTGATGACCAACTATATTTCTTTAGCAAGGTGAATATTTCTAAGCCCTCCTCGATACTCACATCCACAACTTCATCACTGTTGACCATGTTGCGACTAGGCATGGTCGCCCATAATTTCAAACCATCATTTTCGGTAGCAAAAGCAACCATAGAAAGTGATTGACTGACAGGGTGACTAATGCCCAATGTTTCAAACGGAATGAAAATATTAGT
>NBMH01000067.1 GCA_002084875.1 Anaerolineaceae bacterium 4572_78
GGCTTGATTCAAGATGGGCGTTAAACGATGGATCCATTCATTGGCTTGTGCTTGACTCATACCAAACAAGAAAGCTAGTACCACTTGGATTGGATAGAAACGGAAATAAAACAATATGAACACTAACTTATCTTCCATGTGCTCCAATGTGCCTTTCCGCCCCCCTCCGTATTTACGTTCACGAGGGGTTTTCCGTTTCTTTTCTCGTTCTTCCAGGTCTGCTTGGTATGCTTTAGTAAATGCTATTAACAGTCGTGCAAAAGCTACTTTATTAAGACCGGTGAACGTTTTGAATAGGCAAGATTTTTTTCCTGATTTTTCGGTAGTTTAGCATAATTGAGACTCACTTTTTCAATTCTTAATTTATTTAATTTTACCACTTTTTTTGACTTATGCAACTAATATGTTTCTTTTTTTATTTACGATAAACTCCAATATATAACTCCTATTTCCCATTACATCATATTTGTGGTAAACTTATTTTAAGAGTGTAGTTAGAATTTCTACGTTAGTGTAAAAATTATGGAAATTAGAAATGAATGATGAGTTGAAGCACTTACTCGCTACGGCAAGCAATGATAAACAAAAAATTGATATTCTTAACGATGCTACTTGGGATATCAGGTATACTGACCCGCAACATGGGCTACAGTTGGTACAGGAAGCACATCATCTAGTAACAACAGGAGATTTTAAATATCAACCATATCACAAAGGCTTAGCATACAGCCTGCGTAATTTGGCTGAAATGAATTATCGGCTTTCACATTATGATACTGCTTTAAGTTATGCCTTAAAAGCACTTTCTTGGTTTGAAGAATTAAATTTGCCTGATGGAATAATGACCACATTACGAATTATTGGTGGTATTCATTATGAATTAGGAAATTATTCCAAGACCCTAGAACTCCTCTTGCAATCGCTCGAAATTTCTCAAGAGATTGGGGACAAATATAATAATGCTTCGGCTTTAAGTGGCATTGGAATTATTTATAATGACTTAGAATATTATCAGCAGGCATTGCAAACATTTCAAAGATGCATGCAAATTTGCCAAGCAATCAATGATGAAAAACTTAAAGCAGTTACACTTAATAACATGACTATAGTATATTGCAATTTGAAAGACTATGACAAATCTTTACAGATGGGTTATCAAAGTTTGCAAATTGCCCAAAAGGAACATATAAGTGTATTTGAGGGATATGTTTTGGAGAGCATTGGTAAAACATATTTTGACATGGGAAACTATGAAAAGGCCTTTTATTATTTTCAACAATGTCTTGATATTGCCGAACGAGTAAAGAATAAAAGCAATCAAGTAAATGCTTTACGGAATATAGGAAAAATTTATCATAAACGACATGATACTAATAAAGCGTTATCATATCTGCATAAATCGTTAGACATAGCACAGGAGATTGACTCGAAACCTGAAATTTTTGTGTGTCATGAGGCTTTAGTGGAAACATACAAAGAACGTGGTGATTTTCAAAAAGCATTATATCATCATGAGCAGTTCCATAATATTGAAAAAACGGTTTTTAATGAGAAAGCTGATAAGAAACTGAAATTATTGCAAGTTATCCATGAAACAGAAACAAGCAAGCGAGAAGCAGAAATTTACCAATTAAAAAATGTTGCCCTTGAAAAAGAAATTACTGAACGGAAACACGCAGAAAAATTACTCAAAGAAGCCCATCAAGAAATTGTAGGATTAAATAGGCGCCTTGAAGAAGAAAATGTCCGTTTGGAAACTGAACTTAAGGTTGCTAGGCAAATTCAGAAAATGCTCCTACCCACTGAATCGGAACTCCGTAAAATCGAAGAACTTGACATAGCGGGGTTCATGCAACCTGCTGATGAGGTTGGTGGTGATTATTACGATGTATTAGAGCATAACGGCTTAATTAAAATTGCCATTGGTGACGTAACTGGGCATGGCTTGGAAAGTGGGTTGGTCATGTTGATGACTCAAACAGCAGTTCGTACTTTACTTACCAGTGATGAAACCAACCATGTCCGTTTTCTAAGTATACTTAATCACACTATTTATGATAATATTCAACGCATGAAAACCCACAAATATCTAACCCTTACCCTGCTTGATTATCAAGCGGGGGAATTACGTTTGAGCGGTAAGCATGAAGATGTTATTTTGGTGCGACAAGGGGGCATAATCGAGTTGATTGATACATCCGAATTGGGTTTTCCTATCGGCATGATTGACCCCATTAACAAATTTATTGGCGAAATAACCATGCAATTGCAATCTGGCGAAGGAATTGTTCTGTATACCGATGGAATTACAGAAGCAGAAAACATGCAAGGTAAATTCTATGGTCTAGAGCAATTGTGTGACATGGTCAGCCAAAATTGGCATCAATCTGCAAAAGATGTTAAAACAGCTATTGTGGCTGATGTACAAAATCACATTGGAGAGCAAAAGGTCTATGATGATTTGACATTGCTTGTGATTAAGTTAAAATAGTATGTATGGTTTCCTCACCGCACTTGTAGCTGGAGCATCAAAGCTTCTTTGGCGGGTCAAGGCAAGTTTTGATATGCCAAATCACATGTACTACATAGGTAGAATCATGAAAACAGCAAAAAAGTTTATTGGAAACATGTTAACCGTCCCTAAAATTGATTATACAAAATATACGGTTTTGATTGTTGATGATAGCCAAGAAAGTTTACATTTTCTAACCACAATATTAAAAAGACATGGATATAATGTTCAGGCTATGCGTGATGGTCATGAAGCATTGTTGTTTGCTCAAAAAAATCAACCTGACCTGATTCTGCTTGATGTCCGCATGCAAAATATTGATTGTTATGAAATATGTCAACATTTAAAAGGAGACGAGGAAATGCGACACATTCCTGTCATTTTTCTGAATGCTGGCAGAGAAATACTCGACAAAGTAAAGGCGTTTTCAGTGGGTGGGGTTGATTATATTACCAAACCCTTTGAGCCTGAAGAGGTTTTAGCTCGGATTAAAACACACTTATCCTTAAGGCAACTCCAAAAACAGCTTGAGGAAAAAAACCGCATACAGGCGGTAACTGCGATTGAGAATGCTCAATTATATCAAGACATTCAGCAGGAAAAGCAATTATTCGAAGCTTTATTCCTAAATAGTCCTGTTGCCACAGCCATGCTTAACCTTGATACGCATCTCATTGTATCATGGAATCCAGCCGCCGAACGTCTGTTTGGTTACACACAAACTGAAGCAGTTGGACAACATATAAACAAACTCCTGACCAATCAAAAAATGAGGGTGAGTGCTATCGGTTATACCGACCAAATTGCCGAGTCCAATGATGTACGTGTAATTGTTCAGCGTGCTAGAAAAAATGGGTCATTGGTAGATGTCGAGTTGTTGGCTGTACCTGTAACGATGAATGGCAAACGCCGTTTGGGGCTGGTGTTGTATCACAACATTACTGACCTTATACAAGCTCGTAGAGCGGCTGAAATTGCCAATCAAGCAAAAAGCGAATTTCTGTCAAATATGAGTCATGAATTGCGAACACCACTTAACGGTATTTTAGGTTATGCTCAACTTCTCAAACGAGATAAAACATTGACCGCACACCAGTTAGACGGAATTGATATTATTTATCAAAGTGGTGAGCATCTGCTTAATCTTATTAACGATATTCTTGACTTAACCAAAATTGAAACCCATCGTTTCAAAATTGAACCTCGTACTGTCAATCTACCTAATTTTTTGCGTGGCATCACAGCTATGATTAACATGCAAATTTCGCCAAAAAATATATCGTTCCATTATGAAATTGTTAGTAATGTCCCTGCTAGTGTACAAATGGATGACAGGGCATTAGGACAGATTCTCATTCATTTGTTAAATAATGCTATCAAGTTTACTGATGAAGGCAGTGTTACCCTGCGAGTAGGTGAAACGAATATATGTGGGACAAGCACGTTTGATGAATTAGATGATGCCACCAGTGAAAAATTTTGTAAAATTCGCTTTGAGGTCATTGATACTGGTATTGGCATAGCACAAGACAAAGTCGAACGGATATTTTTACCTTTTGAAAAAGGTGGGGATATCCTAACTCAAGCTGAAGGCACGGGTTTAGGTTTGACAATATGTAAACGATTAGTGGGTGCGATGGGTAGTGAACTAAATATCAAAAGTCAATTGGGCAGAGGAAGCAATTTTTGGTTTGACCTTGCTTTGCCTGTTACTGTTGCCAATGTGGAACGTAATCAAGGCAAAGCTAAAACTATTATCGGCTACAAAACCCCCAAGCGAAAAATTCTCGTCGTAGACGACAATAAAAGCAATCGCTTTGTGCTGATTAACTTATTAAAATCAATTGGCTTTAGTGTCGCTGAAGCGAAGAATGGAGCGATTGCTGTGGAAAAAGCACAGGCAATGTTACCAGATGCTATCATTCTTGATTTAGTAATGCCTGTTATGGATGGTTACGAAGCCGCCCGAAAAATTCGCCAAATACCAACTATTCAAAACGTGGTCATTATCGCAATATCAGCAGGGGTCTTTAGTGATGATGGGGTGCAAAGTATAAGTGTAGGATGTGATGCCTTTTTAGCCAAGCCATTTGAGATGACATCACTATTTGCATTGTTAGAAACCCAACTAAGCTTGGAATGGTTGTATGATACCCAACCACAACCCCAATCCATCCCCTTTGAAGGGAATAGTCAAATCCCACCCCCTCAAGAAAAATTACATGTTTTATATAATTTAGCATTGATGGGTGATTTAATGGAAATAGAAGAACATGCTAAACAGATAGCTGAAAGTGATGAGAAATTTGCTCCATTTGGGCATGAATTGCATCAACTTGCGGCTAATTTGGAGGATGACCGTGTGATTGCTTTACTTGAAAAATATATTGATGAGGAGTAATCAAGGTTTTTGAAATTCCTTCTTGTCTGAAGTGAGATTAACAATGATACCAAAAAAAGATGTTGATGATTTTAGATTTCCAGAATGTACTATTCTGATTATCGAAGATAGTCCTTATAATCTTAAGGTTATCACTGATTATTTAGGTGGATTAGGCTTTAAAATATTGATGGCACGTCATGGTGAAGCCGGTTTGCAACGAGCTATATATAGCCTGCCTGACTTGGTTTTGCTTGATATTATGATGCCAGGCATGGATGGGTTTGAGGTGTGCCGTCAATTAAAAAATAATGAGCAGACGATGGATATACCTGTCATCTTTATGACGGCTCTAACCGATATGGCAAATAAATTCAAAGGGTTTTCAGTGGGAGGGGTAGATTATATCACCAAACCATTTCAGCATGAAGAGGTTTTAGCCCGCATTACAACACACTTGCGAATAAAAAAATTGACCGAGCGTTTACAGCAGAAAAATGAAATACTGGAGAAAAAAGCTACAGAACTGGCTGAACTCAATGCCAGCAAAGACAAATTTTTCTCCATCATGGCACATGATTTGCGTGGACCCTTTCAGCCATTAGTTGGTTTATCTCAAATGCTGGCTCAAACCCCTGAAAAATTCAGTACTCAAGATATTCGAGAACTTGGCAAACGTTTGTACTTCTCAAGCAAAAATATATCGAGTTTGTTGGAAAATTTGTTAGCATGGTCACGCATGCAAATGGGACATTTGGAATATGAGCCTAGCCAACTTGACCTGTATCAGGTCATGCAACAGACCATACGCTTGTTAGAAATTAATGCTATGGAAAAAGATATTAATATCCAAAACAATATCCCTGAAGAGATGATTGTTTATACGGATAAAAATATACTTAAGACAGTCATTCGTAATCTAACCTCAAATGCTCTAAAATTTACTGATAAAGGAGGACGTGTCACCGTTTCAGTAGAAGAGATAAACAAACTAGAAGACTGTTCTACTTGTATAATCATGTCAATTGCTGATACAGGCATTGGCATTAGCCAAGATAACCTGGCTAAATTGTTCAAGTTAGATATTCATCATACTACAAAAGGTACAGCAAATGAGCATGGTACAGGTTTAGGATTAATTATAAGCAAGGAAATGGTGGAAATATATGGTGGCAAAATTTTGGTAGAGAGCTCGCTAGGTGAGGGAACTACCGTTAAATTTACCATACCGATTGTCTAAAGAAACGTGGAGTCAAAGTTGCTTTGACATGAAAAAGCAAGCTTCCGCTCCAATTTAGCATATAAGGCAAATTATGAGAAATAATCCAAATAAAGACCATGAACAAAGACATACAATTTTAATTGTTGATGACAATACGACAAACTTGAAAGTGATTGCTAGTTACTTAAATGAGCTTGGCTTTCGAGTGCTGATGGCTCGTCATGGCGAAAGAGGGTTACAGCGGGCGAAACAAGCTCTGCCTGACATAATTTTGCTGGATGTGATGATGCCTGATATTGACGGCTTTGAAGTATGTCGTTTATTAAAAGAAGATGAACTTACCAAAGATATTCCAGTTGTTTTTATGACGGCACTAGCCAGCACGGAACATAAAGTTAAAGGATTTTCAATTGGAGCCGTAGATTATGTGACTAAATGCCGAAGAGTCGCTAATAGTAGCCCAAAAAGAAATTACTGCACTAAATACACGGCTCAAATCTGAAAATTTACGTTTAGAAGCAGAGATAGATGTCGCTCGACAAATACAAACTATGCTTTTACCTACAGAATCAGAGTTGCGACAAATTGAAGATTTGGAAATTGCTGGTTTCATGAAACCTGCTGATGAGGTTGGTGGTGATTATTATGATGTCTTGCAACAACATGGGCGGGTAAAGATAGGCATTGGTGATGTCACTGGGCATGGGTTGGAAAGTGGTGTGGTAATGCTCATGGCTCAAGCCATTGTGCGTACACTGTTTACCATTAATGAAACTGATGCCACTAAATTCATTAGTGTGCTCAATCGTATCATCTACGATAATGTACAACGCATGAATAACCAAAGGAATCTAACCTTGACATTACTTGATTATTATGAGGAAAAATTGCGTTTGAGTGGCAAGCATGAAGATGTAATTGTGGTACGACAAGGAGGAAAAATAGAACTGATTGATACCTCTGATTTAGGTTTTCCAATTGGTATGATTGACCACATCGCAGAATTTGTAGGCGAACTTACGATTAAATTGCAATCAGGAGATGGGGTGGTTTTGTACACAGATGGTATTACAGAAGCTGAAAATGAACAGGGACACTACTATGGATTAGAACGTTTGTGTAATGTGGTTAGCCAAAATTGGGATAAATCATCAGAATTGATTAAAGACATTGTTGTTGATAATGTGTTACAATATATTGGTAACCAAAAAGTATATGACGATTTGACATTATTGGTAATTAAGCAAAAATAATTTGATGAATAGGAGCATAAAAATGCCACAAATATTTGGAGATTTTATTGAGCCAGATGACAACCTAGAATTTCTAATAATTCGTTTTTCGCCTTATGCTGTGCCAGGTCAAAGCCGCTGGGATAATAATAGTTTATCGGCAGATTTCATGGCGGATTATTGGGCACCCTTCTTTTCTGAAGATATGCATGCCCTACACAACAAACAATCTGAAGCTCAGAATATTATTAGTTATATCGCCAATGAATTGATAGAGAATGGTGTAAAATATGGTCATGAACATACAAAACAAGAAATTGTTATCAGTTCATATTTATCCTGCAATCAGGTACGATTTTATCTTACCAATACAATAGACCAAAAAACTGTTCTGTATTTTCAGAGAGAAATCAAAAAATTATTAACCGAAGATACTGTTGAATTACAAATGCGTCAAATCCAAAAAACAGGTGGACGAACATCATCTGGTCTAGGTTTTTTAACCATGATTAATCATTACCAAGCACAGCTGGCATGGAAATTCGAGACCATTCAAACAAAGCCAGAAATTATTGAAGTAACAACAATGGTAGTTGTATCTATGTGAGTTCGGCAGTGAGCTAAGAGTATGTAATAGTTGAAAGGAATGTAAACTCATAGCGGCAGGTTTTAAACCTACCGCTACAAGTAGGACTGTTCAATGCTATTTTTTGACAAGATAAACTGGAGCATCAAAGCTTGCTTTGACATGAAAAAGCACGCTTTTTCACTCCATTGTTATCCTTGACGTTCACTCAATGACTCTAATTGGTCAATGCAATTATCCAACACCTCAAATGCATCATCAATAGCTGTTGAGGTTGTCATGTCAACCCCAGCCATTTTTAATGCATCTAGGGGATACATTGAAGTACCACACTTGATAAATTTCAGATAATTTTCGACGGCATGAGGCTTATTTGCCAACACATGCTTGGCTAAGGAATGAGCCGCCGCTAAGCCTACAGTGTAGGTATAAACATAATAGCTCATGCTTAGATGTCCCAAAAATTCTGCCCAAGTAATGCCAATCCGTTGCCTATCAATGTGAACCTCGCCACCATAGCCTTCTGCTAATAAGTCAGCCATGAGGTTGATAAAATCATCGGTATTTAATCCTTTGCCATGTGCCATGTGTTCGTAGACAGTTAATTCAAAACGTGCCAAAGTAGGCATGAGGAAAAGGTAACGATGAAAATATAACATCGCTTCTTCAATCACAGCGATTTGTAAATTTACATCACTTAGATTTTTAAGCAAATAATCTCGCACTAAAACTTGGTTAAAATTTGATGGAACCTCGACTGAGAACAAGGAATAATCGGCATAGACATAAGGTTGGGCATGATAAGTATAATAGCTGTTCATGGAATGCCCCAGCTCATGGGCAATCGTTCCCAGACTAAACATTTTATCTTGACTGTTCATCATAAAGAATGGATGTGTTCCATGAGAACCTGCCGAAAATGCTCCACCATCTTTGCCTTGATTTGGGTAAACATCTACCCAACCTTCCTCTTCCATCCCGCGTTTAGCAATAGAAACGTATTCATCTCCCAATGGCTTTAATCCTTCATAAATCCAATCTGCCGCCTTCTGAAAAGGAACATGTGGGTCATGTTTATTTAAGGAGGCATTTATGTCGTATTCATGCAAAACGTCATAGCCTAACGCCTTTCGCTTCACTCGCCAATAGCGGTGCCAAATAGGTAGATGCTTTTTGAATGTATCAATCAAATTAGGTAGAACTTCAAGCGGAATATTATCTGTGTGACATTTCATTTCTAACACCGAACCATGACCACGTGTTTTGGCGATAAGTTGTTGATGTTTGACCATTGTTGTCAGAAAACCAGCAAAGGTATTCTTAAAAGTAAGATGCTGGTCGGCATGACTTTCCCATGCAGTTCGCCTCATCTCACGGTCGGGATGAGTTGCCAAAGTAGTCATCATGCCGTATGTAACAGGGATAGTCTCCGAGTTGCTACCAACAGCAGAGGGAAATTTCAGGTCGTTATTAACCATGACTGTTTGGGTGGTGACCATTGAATTGTATATTTCTTGTAATGAGCTTAATACCAATTCAACATCAGGTGTACAGACATGTGGTTTTTGTCGTTCCAACTCGTCGACATAATGCCCAAGATGAGCTAGACGAGGTACACTTTTTATCCAATGTCTTAGGATGTCAATATCAATTGTTAACAATTCAGGCTTGCTAAAAGCATTAAGCTGATTTGCTTGCGACAACAAGTTTTGAGCTCGTGTATTTCGACTTGAAGCCTCTTGATTGGTCATATCTACCACGTAAGATAGTTCTGCATAAGTTTTAATTTTACCTATTTCAGTAAAGATACTTTCGATAGTATTAAACCAATTTGCCAAAAAGATAGCATTATTGCCCAATCTACCTTGAAATTCTGTAATGTAAGATAGTTGATTTTGGATGAATTCAAATTGTACTTCCCATTCATCATCATCAAGAAAAATACTTTGTAAATCCCACGTATATTCATCAGGAATTTCACTTCGTAATGGAATTTTTTTTGTCATGTTTATTTACCCTTATGAAAATTAAAAAGTGTGTTACCAAGCATTTACTCCTCCATCAATCGGTAGAGCATGCCCAGTGATAAATGAGCGATTTGTATAAGCACGATTATAATTCTGACGGACTGATAAGTCAACTTTTTCATTTCTGATGGTACATTTCAATTTAACTACCACTAAGTTTTCGGATTTCGGACTTATGTGTTATAAAAAACCATGAAAACACATATTTACCCTATAACTATATTTTATGAAGATACAGATGTTACAGGCTATGTCTATCATCCAAATTATTTCAAATACTTTGAACGATGCCGTTCCGATTTTTTTTCGGGTGAACAATTAAGACGTATGCAAGAAGAAGATGGCATTGCTGTTGTGGTATACAGAGCGGAAATTGTATTTAAAAAGGGTGCTGTGCTTGGAGACATATTAGAAATTCATAGCACAGCAAGTCTTCAGGGCATGTATCGGGTTGTTGTTGAACATAAAACAATTCGAACCAGTAATCAAACATTACTTAACAAAGCAACTGTTGAGTTAGTATGCGTGGCAAATGATAGATTAGTGCGTTTACCTGATTGGATTGTAAACAAAATTCAACTCTAAAACACTTTCGGTTTAAAATCATCACTATTCAACACATCCCATGTTTCCATTTTAGGAATAAGTTGTTGCCAATCATACTGTGTAGCAACAAATTGATAAGCATGTTTTCCTAATTCTTTTCGTTTAATGGGCTTCTCAAAAAGAGAACTAATCAGATTAGCCATATCATGAGGTGTATCGGCGAAGCACATGTGTTTCCCATCTTCAACAGGGAATCCCTCTGCTCCAACAGTAGTAGTGACAATTGCCTTTTGCATTGCCATAGCTTGCAGAATTTTGAGGCGTGTTCCTCCTCCAATTCGGAAAGGAGTGATGTATATTTTTGCACCAGCAATGTAAGGCAAAATATCAGTGACATAACCTGTGATGGTTATATTTGGGTGATGTTGTAACCGATTCAAACGCCTATGTGGCTTTTGTCCTACGATGGCTAATGTTGATTTGGGATATGTTTGCAAAATTAATGGCAGTACCTCATCGGCGAACCAAAGCATGGCATCTATATTGGGGCGATAATCCATCTTGCCAGTGAATACCAAATCAAAGGAATTTACCTCGCCATGATATTCACTGTATTTTTTCACATCTACCCCATTCGGCACAACGGTAATATCCAAACATTGCTCAAGTTGTAAAATAGCTCGTTTATCTGCTTCGCTGACGGCAATGACCGTATCAGCCGATTGGCATGCCCAACGTTCGTATTGCTTCAATCGTTTGGTTTGAATAAAACTGTACAAAGCACCTATCCAACGATGTGGGATTTTTATATCTGTGCTGAAATTACGATACTGTAGTAACCATTCGGCGTTGTGGTCATCATAAACAACATGAGATTTTGGAGCAAATTGTCGAATCGTGGGTAAGTATGGAGCCATTTCGATGCCCTCTATCTGTATCACATCGAATTTAGTTTGTTCCAGGCAAGACTTCAACATGTCATTAAACGCTGGTGACCACAATCGCCAACTCATGTCGGGACGATTAGTAGTCATCATTTGCCACAGTCGTGTCATCATTGTACGTTGGGGAACGGGCAACATTTTAATATGCTTGCACAGTGTTGGCAAAGGGTCGACCCCTCCCATGCTAGGGGAGGGGTCAAACGTAAGCAATGTAATCTCATGCCGTTTAGCCAGTTGAGCAATGATATGAAAATTACGAATCGTTGTCCCTTGATGAAGGGGATAAGGTCGTTGTGGTGTTAAAATTAGTAACTTCACGTTCCGTCAAAGAACCCCGAATTTCGCATGTCTACTAGGGCAATCTTCACTCTTTCAAATTCCGTTTTTAAATTTGGTACCAAGGTAACAACTCTATCCAAGTTATTATAGTGGCTTGACATCTCCATTTCTTTACAAATATCAGACATCACCAATGCTCCCACATTAGCACTACTTGATTTTAAGGAATGGGTCATCAGTTCTACACTGCTGGCATCCTTTTTAGTAAGTGCCTGTTGAATTTTCTCTAACTGTTCAGGAATATCACCTATATAAGAATCGATTAGAATATCTAAAATATCAAGATGTTCTTCGCCAAACAATTCTTTAATAAAATCATAGCTAATGGCTGGTTGAGTAGCTGAATCCATCGTGACGCTTTGTCTTATTTTGTCCATGGCTGATACCTTTTCTGACGATGTTGTTGATTTTGAAGATTGACTTTCACTCAAAACACGTGTCAATTCTTCAACTCGAATTGGTTTACTAATGTAATCATCCATTCCCTCCCGTAAAAATCGTTCTCTATCTCCCATTAGGGCATCAGCCGTTACGGCAATGATAATGGGATGTTCTTCGGGGATCCATTCTTGTCTGATATGATGTGTGGCTTCGACACCATCCATTTCAGGCATTTGAATATCCATCAAGACAACATCATATTTTTGACGGCGTAATGCCTCTAATACTTCTAAGCCGTTAGAAGCAATGTCAACCCGATAGCCCATTTTGCTTAGAAGATGGATGGCTACTTTTTGATTAACGACATTATCTTCTGCCAACAAAATTCGTAATGGGTTTTTCTGAGCAAGGCTATGGTCTATTTTAGAAGTAACCACTTTTTTCTCCTGAACCGATACCTGCTTTTCATCAAAGATACCAACTAAAACCTCATAAAATTGAGTTGGTTTGATTGGTTTGGTTAAGGCAGATACAAAATTGATAAGGCTACTTTTCATTTCATCAGCTTTCTCGCCGATTTTAGTCAGCATGACCAATGGCATTGTTTTACTATCATCATGCTTTTGCAGTTTCTTTGCTAATGTTAAACCGTCCATCTTAGGCATGTCCATGTCAAGTATGCCCAAGTCAAACATTTCGCCTTCATCTAACCAAGCTAATGCTTCTTGCCCTGAAGATAATGGCATTGGGAACATGCCCCAGTTTCGCACATGGCGACTTAAAATTCGTCGAATTGTGGCATTATCATCAACAATCAAAACACGCTTTCCTTGTAAAACAGGGTGTGGTTTGGTTAAATATTTCCATTCTGGGGCATCGTTCTTTTCTGCAATGATACTAAAATTAAAGGTCGAACCTTCCCCATCCTCACTTTCGACCCACATTCTACCGCCCATCAGTTCACTCAAGCGTTGGCTGATAACCAACCCAAGACCTGTTCCACCATATTTGCGTGTGGTCGAAGCATCAATTTGACTGAACGATTGGAAAAGACGGTGCCTGCGGTTTTGTGGAATACCAATCCCTGTATCATGCACAGAAAATTTGATTTCATAAAACTTTTCGTAAAGTTGTTCGCCTATCACCGAAACGATAATTTCACCTTCCGTTGTAAATTTGACGGCATTACTTAGCAGGTTGACTAAAATTTGCCGTACACGGGTAACATCACCATGGATTGAAACGGGAGTGTCATGCTCGGTCATATAGGCAATTTCCAGGTTTTTATCAGTCGCCTTTTGAGCCAATAAATCCAGACATTCCTCAACACATTCAGACAAGTTAAAGGGTTGATACTCTAATTCAAGCTTGCCTGCTTCAATCTTAGAGAAGTCGAGAATATCATTGATAATTGTCAATAAACCGTTGCCACTATTCCGAACCGTTTGAGCAAACTCAATCTGCTCATCGGTTAGATTTGTATCGAGGAGTAAACTGGTCATACCAATAATGGCATTGAGCGGGGTACGAATTTCATGGCTCATGTTTGCCAGAAATTCACTTTTTGCTGCACTAGCTGCTTCGGCTTCTTCTTTTGCTTGACGCATGGCTTCTTCAGCCATTTTACGCTCTGTAATGTCAATCGAAATTTCTATCATGCCTGAAATTTCGCCATCAATTTCATGAATAGGGGTATAGTGACTCTGAAAAAAGTAATGTTCAATTTCGACCGTAGTGGTAAAGCTTTCACCGTTTAAGGCTCGTTCGACAAATTCGATGAGATGCGGCGAATCCTGATAAAATTCATGGATTGTTTTACCGACAGCCTGTTCCGATTGTTTGCCGATTGTTTCTAAGCCTTTGCCTTCATAAAGGGTGCAAACACCATTGCTGTCAGCGGCAAACATTATCACTGGCATATTAGTTATAACAGTTCGTAGACGATGCTCACTTTCACGCAAAGCTTTTTCTGTTTGTTTACGTGCCGTAACATCAGACATGACAGCTGTAAAATATAGCAATTTTTTGCGGGAAAATATGGGAGTAATTTTTATGTCATTCCAGAAAGGGCGACCGTCTTTGTGATAATTTACCATAGTCAGGGTGATTTCTTGTCGTTCTTTAACAGCCGTCTGAATCTTTTCAATAGATTTTGGGGCGGTATTTTCGCCGTACAACATAAAAATGTTTTTGCCAATAATTTCTTTATCGTCATAGCCAGTGATACGGGTAAAGGCAGGATTAACGTAAATAATTGGAATATTTGAGCTGATAGCATTTGAAATGACAATGCCAACAGGAGAAGCTTCAATGGTTCGCATGAATCGCAGATTTTCTCGGGCGGCTTCGACCAATGCTTTCTCAGCTTCTTCTTGTTGGGTAATGTCAATTCCTGTGCTGATGATGTGCCGAATTTCGCCGCGGTCATTTAGCATGACTCGATTCGACCAATTTATGAGACGCTGTTTGCCATCTCGCATTGTCCAATATGATTTATATCGTATGGGAATATAATCACGCATCAAGTCGCCAAAAAGGTCTTTTATTTCTTCTCGTTCTACTAATGAGGTAAATAAGTTCCATATTTTTTTGCCGCGTACTTCGCTGCTTGTGTAGCCTGTTAATTTCTCAAAAATATGATTGCAACGTAAGATTTGCCCACGCTTATCAAGCACCATGACTAGAGAATCAATTGTATCTAAGACTGCATTCGTAAAATCACGCTCTTGTTTTAAGACCCAAACTCGTTGCACATTCTCTTTACGAACTTGGTCATACATGCGTACATTTTTTATGGCAACGGCTGCTTGGGTCACAAATTCTTGGAGATACTCAATTTCGGTATCGCCAAAACGATTTTCAGTGACACTATCCAAATGTAAAAAGCCAATCAGTTCATTAGGAGTGTAAATGGGAATACTAAGGTGTGATTTAATCCAAGTTTGATTATTTTGATAACCCCATGTCTCTTGAGAGATAACAGGTTGAATCAATACGGACTCTCGCGACTGGTCAAGTGCTACTAAAAGCGGCGTGTCTGCAATAGAGTATGTAATCTGTAGGTTTGTTTCATAACCACGCCAACGGAAAACACGAGCAACATCATCCTCAACTAACATCAAGCAGGTCGCTTCATGTGGAATAATCACATTTGACTTTTCCAAAATGTTATCGAGAACGTCCTCGTAGTTTAGCGTAGCATGCAAAATATTGCATGCTTGTGTTAACGTATATGGATTTAAGATACGACCAAATAATGGATTAGATACTTGCATACCTTAATATGTTGACTTATCATAGCATGGAACAGGCAGGATGCCCATTCTAGGTAACATTTACAAACGGGCAAGATGCCCATTCTACATATAGTAGGTCAGGTTTCCACCGCGACAAACCACATGAACTTCAGTATAACCTAATTCGTTAAAAACTGCAACTTTAGTTTGCTGACAACATAATAAAGTATTTTCTCTTTACCAAAACTTGTATTAGCAACAGCAACCCATGAAGGGTCAAAGCTTGCTTTGACGTGAAAAAGCAAACTTTTTTGCTCCAAAGATATTTTTAACGTTACTCATGCACAACAAACACACTTCCATCTCCATGCCCAAACACTTCAGGGAAATACATCTCCTCAGCATGCGTGGGAATGACATGGTATTCTCCAGCTATACTAGCCCGAATTTGATAAGTGTATTCATAAGTACCTTTGGGAAGATACGTAGCAAATAAAACTGCCCTCTCATCTCGTAATTCGGTATGGCTAAACCACCACCAGCCCCAACCGTTTCGCCTATCAGACCGATTTACTTCGGGAGCTTTGCCGATGATGCTAGTGGTATTCAAACTTATGTCTACGACTTCCGTTCCAGCTGGGATTGGGTCTTCAAC
>NBMH01000004.1 GCA_002084875.1 Anaerolineaceae bacterium 4572_78
CCTGTTCCCTTCTCTTTCGATGTGCCGATGGTGGTATGATGCACATCTATGCGGAACAATTTTTTAATGTCCTCCTCTCTGATGCCGATACCCGTATCTGTCACCGATATTTCCATGAAATCATCTGTCGTTTTATCTGCCGAAATAACTACACTACCACCTTCAGGAGTAAATTTCAAAGCGTTTGAAGTTAGATTACGGAGGGTAGTATCAAGCATATTTTCATCGCCAACAACGATTGTGCCTGGTGGCACAGTGCTGGAAAGTTTAATTTGTTTTTCCTTTGCTACGGATTCTAAGGTGCTAACTGTACTGTTTGCCAA
The DNA here is from genome assembly GCA_002084875.1 of Anaerolineaceae bacterium 4572_78. Taxonomy (GTDB): domain Bacteria; phylum Chloroflexota; class Anaerolineae; order 4572-78; family 4572-78; genus 4572-78. Next base: position 324 of record NBMH01000004.1, read on the forward strand.
CTTTGCCAAATTAATATTTTCAGGTTCAAAGACCATGCGTCCCATCTGAAGTCTAGCCCATTCAAGCAAGTTTTGCAAAAGTTTATATGCGTTTTGAGCCGCTAGGTGAATGTCTTGTCCTATGTCCAATATTTGTTCTGGACCAAATTTATGTCCATGTCGAGCCAATACTTCCGAATTACCCAACAATGGCTGGAAGGGTCCAATTAGGTCATGGGCAACGATAGAAAAGAACCTGTCCTTACTAGCGTTTAGTTTACGCATGTCATTGAGTTGTAGATGTGTCCGAATACGCACCATCAACTCCATCTTTGAAAATGGTTTTACTAGATAATCATTTGCACCTGCATCAAACCCTTCTAATAGGTCAGAAATTTGATTTTTCGCAGTTAGCATGACCACAGGTAAATCGGCACCAGTATATGTGCGGCGTAATTCTCTCAAAACTTCGTAGCCTGACATGTTGGGCATCATCACATCTAATACGACCAAATCAAATGGCTCATCTTTATGAAGCTCAATTAGTTTTAAGGCTTCTAGTCCATCAATTGCAGTTTGAATAGTGTAATTTTGCACAGAAAGGTGGTTGACCAAAACCTGGCGATTTACTTCTTCATCATCTACCACCAATATCTTAAAATCACCTTCTAAGTCACCAGCTAAATCAATGGTATTAGGCAGGATATTCTCATCAATTTCATCACAAATGTTGGTTCGTTTTTCATCGCTAACAGACTTAAAACTTACCTCATCTGGTTCCTCATCAGAGATGGGCAAAGTCACAATAAATCGCGAGCCTTTACCAAGTTTTGATTTAACAACAATTTCCCCTTTGTGCAGTTCAACCAATTGTTTTGTGATTGCCAAACCTAACCCAGTACCGCCAAATTCGCGTGCCGTTGAGCCATCGGCTTGCTCAAATTCCTTGAAAATATCCTTAAGTTTATTGCGAGGGATACCAACTCCAGTATCTGTGATAGAAATTGCAACATGACCATTCTGCACATTGCTTGAAATTTTGACCTTACCTTCATGGGTAAACTTAACAGCATTGCCGACTATATTGAGAAAAATCTGTTGTAAACGATTTTCATCTCCGTAGATGGGAGGCAAATCTTTTTTAACGGCATTGATTAATGTCAGGTCTTTACCGCTCAACAACGGTTGTGATAACAATACAACCATATCTATCAAAGATTGAAGGTAGAGGGGTTTAATCTGCAACTCAAGTGACTGTTCTCTAAGGCGAGAAAAATCTAGGATGTCATTCACCAAATTTTAAACCGATAATTCCATTCAATGGGGTGCGGAGTTCATGAGATGTATTCGCCAAAATTTGGTCTTTTAATTTATCCGCTCTTCTTAGTTTTTCATTGATTTTCCTTTCACGGGCAAGCTTGCGTTGTTGACGGATAATGTAAACAAGAATTACTGATACAGCGAGAACTGCATAAATTGTATACGCCCACCATGTCATCCATGGGGGAGGGCTGACAGTGATGCTGATTGCTTTACCTTCATTGTTCCATAACCCATCGCTATTTGAGCCACGAACTCGGAAAGTGTATTCTCCCGCGGGCAGATTAGTATAGTTGGCAAAACGGCGCGTGCCGACTTCATTCCACTCACCTAAAGGGTCGAAGCCTTCCATGTAGTAAGCATATTGATTTTTTTCAGGAGCAGAAAAATGCAGGGCGACAAATTCAAACGAAAGAACATAATCGCGATAGGTTAGAGGAATATGGTCAGTAACCATGATGTTTTTTTGTAAGTGTGCATTTTTGTCACCAGGCTTAGGCAAAACTGATTTATTAAACAACTTAAAATCGGTGATGATGATTGATGGGGCGTACGGGTTATCTTGAATACGGTCAGGATAAAAGGTATTGAAACCGTTAATGCCCCCAAAAAACATTTCGCCATCACTTGCTTGGTAATAAGCATTTCGACGAAATTCGTCACTCTGTAAGCCATCTTTGGTATCGAAATTCTTAAACGAGTTATCTTGCGGATTAAATCGGGATAAGCCGTTATTGGTACTTAGCCATAAATTGCCTTGTTCATCTCCCAATATACCATGTATTACACCATTTGGCAAACCGTCATCCATAGTGTAATGGCTGAACATTTGTGTGCTCGTATCAAATTTTTCTAGCCCACCACCGTTTGTACCAATCCACAACATGCCTGCGGAATCCTCAAAAATGGACAGAACTGAATTATTACTCAAACTAGCATTATTTTTTGGGTCGTTTAGATAATGACTGAATATTTGTGTTTCACGATCAAATAAATTCAAACCGCCGCCATCTGTACCAATCCATAAAAATCCTGTTTGGTCTTCATAAATAAATGTTATATCATTACTGCCCAAGCTATCAGTGTTGTATGGGTTATGTTGATATGGAATAAATACACCTCGTTCAAATTTATTCAGCCCGCCGCCATATGTTCCTATCCACAAAACACCTGCTTGGTCTTGGTAAATTGTCGAAACGTTATTATGACTCAAACTATTCGGTTCATTTGGATTATGTTTATAATGTGTAAATTGTTGTTGGGTAAAGTCAAAACGATTTAAACCTTCTAACACAGTTCCCACCCACAGCATGCCTGCTTGGTCTTGATAAATTGCGGATATAGTATCATGACTTAAACTATTTGGATTATTGGGTTCATGAGTGTAATGAGTAAATTTATTGTTTTGACGGTCAAATTTATCTAGTCCACCGCCATTGGTACCAATCCACAGGGTACCATTTGTGTCCAAAGTCATAGCCGAAACCTGATGATTACTCAAGCTATTTGTATCTTGAGGGTCATGGCGATAATGAAGAAAACGCTCTTTCCCACTAGGGAGCTTGTTAATCCCGCCGCCAACCGTTCCAATCCAAAGGGTTTTCTGTACCAATCCATAATCTACCTTTGCCATCTTCAAACATTGTCCAGATTGCATTATTGCTAAGGCTGGTCGGGTCGTTTTGGTCATGCATATAATGACTAAATGTATTGTCTTCAGCATGAAACACACTAAGCCCACCACCCCATGTGCCGACAAGCAGACGGTTATCATTGGGGGTACTGAAAATTGAAAGCACGGAATTTGTGTTTAAGGTTTTGGGATTAGCGGGGTCATGTTGATAAATTGTGAAGCGACCTCCCTCATTGCGATGAAATTCTTGTAGCCCCTTTATGTTTCCGACCCAAAAGCGACCTGATGAGTCTTCGTACAATGCTCGAATAGCACTGGGGTCACCTCGAAATGAAATGAACTCTTCTCGTTTTTCATCAAAACGATGTAACCAACCGCTTTCTGTTCCAATCCACATTTCACCTATCTTGTTTTCATAAATAACCGAAATAGCATCCTCTCGCAGACTTTGTGAAATATCAGGGTGGTGGTGGTAATTGGTAAATGATTCTTTCTCATGGTCAAATTTACTTAAACCGCCAAACGTACCTATCCAGAGAGTACCGTTCTGGTCTACATGCAAAGCCGTAACCCGATTATTTGGTAAGCTGTGTGATACTTCAGGGTCATGACGATAAACCGTAAAATTGTAGCCATCGTATTTATTCAAACCGTCTTCTGTTCCAAACCACATGAACCCATAACGGTCTTGAACGATAGCAAGTACGGTACTTTGTGAAAGTCCTTCCTTCAAAGAGAGATGGTCAAAACGAAAATTATCTCCTCGTTGAGCATTTGTATGAGTGTACGCTGATAAGTTAAGTAAACTGATTAGGCAAATCACAGTAATTAACCGAAAAAGTTTACAAAAAGTTTTCATAAGGGGTTTCCTTTTCTACGAAAAATTATCCTTGTTGTTATTATAACACAAAAATCGAAAATATAACATTAAAATTTTAGACTTTGTTAGTTAAATATTTTGCTTGCCGTATTTTTACTCACTTAGCTAGTTGTAGGGGCGTACGCCCCTGCAACTAGCATTGAGTAGCCCTGGCTGTGGGTGGGGTTTCTGGATAGAGTTGTGGTGAAGGGGCAGGAAACGCCGATTGAGATTTATGCTTTGTCTTATTTTTCTACTAATCGAATTGCGTAATTACAGAAAACTGTTATAATGCCAAGCAATGTAATTATTCACACCCCTCATTATGGAAAGGTTGCGTATTATGCGTGTTATACTCGTCAATCCAAAATTTAGACTACCCATTGACACTCGAACAACCCCTCATTTGGGGCTGGCATATTTGGGTGCAGTCTCTGAACAAGCTGGTTATGAAACATTTATTTTTGATGCTGATGTCGAGAACGAATCGATTAGTCAAGCAATCAAACGGATTCAGCCCGATATTGTAGGGATTACGGCTAATACTCCTCAAGTGAAACAAGCTTGGCGAGCCGCCGAAGCAATTAAAAAGGTGAAAAACATTCCGATAATCTTGGGCGGTCCCCATGTCTCCGTACTTCCCGAAGAAAGCATCGACCACAAACAAGTGGATATTGTTGTGCGTGGTGAGGGTGAGCAAATTTGGCTTAAGTTATGTCAAATCATTGAACATGGCAAAAGTGATAATGCGGATTATTCTGCTACTGATTTGCTAAACCCTGAAAACACTGAATTACATGACCTGCTCGGCATCAGCTACATCACCACCGACGGCAAAATACATCATAACCCTGGCCATCCTATAATTGCCGATTTGGACACATTGCCTTGGCCAGCATATCACCTATTTAAGATGGAGAGATACACCAATCTCCAACCTGCAACAGACATGGTTGACGGTGCCAAATCATTTTCAATGATGACCTCACGTGGTTGTCCTTATCGTTGTACATTTTGTTCACAAAGCATCATGCCAATTAAATGGCGAGCCAGAAGCCCTGAAAATGTCTTGGCTGAATGGAAACACTTGGTCGAAGATTTAGATGCTCAAGAAATTGGTGTTTTGGATGATAGTGCCAATATCAACATGAAGCGTCTCTTGAAAATCGCCGATTTAATCATTGAACACAAATTAAACCATGTCCCATGGATATTCGTCAACGGTATTAGGGCAAATCTAGCCACGAAAGAATTACTTACCCGCTTGAAGAAAGCTGGTTTGATACGAACCGCATTTGGGGTGGAAAGCGGCGACCCTGATGTATTGGCTTCGATTAATAAACGAATCGACCATGATACCATTCGTAAGGCGTTCAAAAATGCCAAAGCGATTGGCTTAGAAACAATTGGCTTTTTCATCATCGGACTACCAGGTGATACAGAGGAAACAATGGAAAAAACGATTCAATTTGCCTGTGAACTCGACCCTAAAATTGCCAACTTTTCCATGATGACTCCCTACCCTGGCACCAAAGTATACGAAATTGTCAAAGAGCAAGGACGATTGTTAATGGACGATTGGGAAGATTATGTCTTTTTTGCGGGGAAGGCTCGCTATGAATTGGGAGACATGACAGCTGAAATGATTGAACGAAAATGGAAAGAATCCTATCGTCGATTCTATCTTCGTCCACATCGAATTGCCGAAATTTTAATGCGTAAAGATTTCTGGCTAAACTGGCGGCGAACATTCAAAGTCGCATGGCGAACTTTGTTTCCACGTAAGGAAAAAGTGGAACTACGAAAGTCAGACAAGAAAAAAATTTAAGACGAGGGCTGTTTAATCTAAAACAAAAAACATGGCTTGGGATATTTACGGAGCGAAAAAGCTTGCTTTTTCATGTCAAAACAAGCTTTGACGCTCCAAGTTATCTTGTCAAAAAATAGCATTGAACAGCCCTACTCATTAAACAATGCTCCAACACTCATGCCCAAATGAATGCGCCGAATTACCTCGCTTATCAACGGTGCGACTGAAAGAACGGTCAGTTTATCAATTTGTTTGTATGAAGGAATAGGAATTGTATTAGTCACAACAATTTCTTTTATGACAGAGTTTTGCAATCGTTCCGTAGCAAAATCAGAAAGTGTGCCATGTGAAGCAAAAGCATAAATATCCGCACCGCCTTGTGATTTGAGCAGATTGGCTGCCTCCATTACCGTTCCAGCGGTGTCAATTTCATCATCGAAAATTATGCAATCTTTATCGGCAATATCACCAATTACATTGAGCGATTCTGCCGAACTACCATCGATAGTCTGTACTCGTCGTTTTTCAACGACAGCCAATGGCATGTCTAATGATTGGGCAAAGTTTCTAGCACGTTTCATGGCTCCGATGTCAGCTGCTACGACAACGGCATCTTTTAATTGTTTACGTTTCAGATAACCGCTTAATTCACGGAACGCGGTTAGTTCATCGCCAGGAATATCAAAGAAACCTTGAATTTGACCAGCATGTAGGTCAATGGTTAAAAAACGCTGGGCACCCGCTACCCCAATTAAATCAGCCACCAATTTAGCACTAATTGGCACGCGAGGTTGGTCTTTTTTATCCGAACGCCCATAGCCAAAATAAGATATAACGGCTGTGATTCGTCCCGCCGAGTCACGCCGCAATGTATCAATCATTATTAGCAATTCCATCAAATTATCATTGATGGAGACTATTCGTTCCTCATTGTCAAATGAAACACTAATGGGTTGAATGACAAACACATCCTTTCCCCGCACACTTGTATGCAGGCGACAAAATATGTTTTGATTTGGAAATTTGAAAACATCAGCTTTCCCTAATGGGATTGACATATAATTACTAATTTCTTCCGCAAGAGGACGATTAGCATTACCACTATATAAAGCAAGTTCTCCGTACATCATAGCAAATTCAGCCTTTCTAGGTATATTCATTTCTTAATACACTCATAATATATTGATTAAAAAATTTTCCATGCAGAAAAATAGCTTGACGCAATTCACCTTCCCGTACAAATCCGCTGTGTTCATAACAGGCAATTGCAGGAGGATGATTGCAATTTACACGCAATTGAACACGATGAAGATTCAATGTGCCAAACGCAAAATCTAAAACTAAGCCGATGGCTTCTTTGCCATAGCCTTTATTCCATTCAGTTTTATCACCAATAATAATGCCTAATTCGGTAGATTGCAAACGGTGGTCAATTTGCATGAGACCTACACCACCAATATGTTTACCCGTTTCAGTTTCAATGGCGAAGTTGTGGGTCGAACTATCTTTTCGTTGTGCTTCATACCAGTCAGTTTCATCATCCATGCTGAATGGTAGATACGTATCTAAATGTTCAGTAACCTCAATATCGCTGAGCCATTCAACGTAACGAGGCAAATCGTCGCGAGTAATCACGCGTAATGTAACTCTAGTTCCTTTTAGCATAAGTTCTCCTTCCAAAAATCATGTGTTTTTTAGAAATTCAATTTTTCTGAAAAATCGAATTTCTAGTTAAATTAAAAACCTCTGCGATTTTCAATATCACAGATGTATAAGTTCAAAATCCTTTATCCAAAATTTGTTGTACAGCATTGTACGGGGATAAACGGCGATTGATGACTTCGCTCATAATAGCTGAAATGTCATCGGAGGGGATTTTGGCAAGAAACCGCCTCATTAATTTTAGCTGTAAAGTGCTTCTCACTTCATCCCTCAAACGGTTGCGATTTCGTTCAGCCAACTCTCCACTATGTTGCAAATGCTGATAATGCTGGTCAATTGCTGTCATGACCTCATCTATCCCTTTTCCTGTTAGTGCCACAGTTTTTAGTACAGGAATCAGCCATGTCGAAACTTGTTCATCGGCGGAGTCACAAGGTTGCACTTTGTGAGGATGGTCGCTACCAACCTGCATCATCTGCCCATGATGCATGATAACACGACTGGTTGGATGTCCCAATTCAAGCATCATCTTTAATGAAGCGACGGCACGCCCTGCACTGTTTCTATCGGCTTTATTCACAACAAAAATATCGGCGATTTCGAGGATACCTGCCTTAATTGCCTGAACATCATCGCCAAGACCAGGTGCCTCAACGACAATTACTGTATGAGCCGTTTTAACGATTTCAACCTCGCTTTGTCCTGCACCCACCGTTTCGATGAAAATAACATCAAAGCCCGCCGCATCGAGAACTTTGATGGCATCATCGGTCGCGGCAGCCAATCCACCTAAGCTACCACGACTTGCCATGCTACGGATGTATGCCCCTTTATCGCCCACCAGTTCATTCATGCGGATTCTATCCCCAAGAATTGCTCCTCCTGAAAAAGGGCTTGTTGGGTCAATAGCTAAAATGGCAATGGTCTTATCTTTTTGGCGACATGCCTTTGCCAATTTATTGACCAAACTTGATTTTCCTGTACCAGGTGAGCCTGTTACTCCTACCAAATGAGACTTTCCTGTATGCGGATACAGGGTTGCTAAATCGGTTTTGGCATGAGGATGATTATTTTCAATACGGGTTATCAAACGAGCAACTGCCCGCCGATTTCCCGTTAAGACTTTTTGTGCTAATTGTTCGGTCATGTAATATTATTCCTCTTGAACAATAAATAATTGTTTCCATGTGGCTTCCATTTTCCAAATTTCGATTACCGAATTTTTCCAATCAAAATTATATTCACCTGATAAAATTTCCTCTACCAATTTTCTTATGGGTGTACTAAGTTTGATATTTATCTTCGGCAGAAACTTCAATCCAGAGTTTTTTGACAACCGTTTTGTAGATTTTATCCAACCTTCCAATTCATCTAGGAAATTTAATTTTTTATCTAAGCTTAATTGAAATCTTAAAAACGGTAATGCTTTTGTCATAACAACAATGTTCTCTGGCACAAGAACAAAATAAAGCCAATAATCTCTTTCAAAAAACAACTTATCTATTGCCCTGATTCCATTGATAGAAATCCAATAGTCAGATTTCTGCATTGTTTTTATTTCAATTTTTCTAACTTCGCCACTCTTATAAACGGATAACCCATTAAACCCCGAAGTTCTTCTAACAAACTGAAGAGAACACCCCTTGTAAGTTTCTACAGAACTTACTAATCCCGAACCAATCTTTTCGATGCTAGCACCATGTTCTTCTCTCATAATCTTCTTAAGTCATCATGGTAACATCTTTTTCTCATTAGTCTAATTTCTAACATAATTTCTGCTTACACATAATTATTCCCACCAATCCTTTCGCGAACGAGTATCCATGAATTGACCCGTATCTCGAATAGCTACTAAAATTTGATTTGACCGCTTTTGAGCTGTTCGCTTGTCTAAGGATGAGCCTTCGATTGAAACGAGGTTAAACGTGTTTGCCGAGGATTCAGGGAAACGCAGTTCAGGCGTAGGTGAAAATTTTAAGATAAGTGGCAAATATATGTACTGCAATGTTGGTTCAGGGAGTATACTTCCCATGCTTACATCATCTAAATAATAAGCCGTATTTTGAGAATTAGGAGTCCCAAACTTGTAGTTTTGGGGTGCAGAATGAGATTCTTTGACTCCGTCTTTTTCAATTGAAAAACGAACGCTAATCATGCCTGTGTAAAAGGAAGTTGAGGAAATAGCCACTGAACCGATTGAGCCTGTACCTGTCATAAATTCTCGCAAGTCAAGAGGTAAATGAGCCTGCTTCCAGCCATGTGATTCCGTTAAAATTAAGGGCTTTGTCGGAGTTAGCGTATCCCTACCAAAAATTTGTGCCACCAAACGACTCTGCTCATCAGGATTAATAATCTTATACCAAAATGATAAATTCGGCTGGTAGGCATTGGTCAGATAACCTGTTTGAGTTAAAATCGCATTTTCAGGGATTGCCAAACTGTAGCCGCTCATGCTACCATCGGTAATAAACGTTGGGGCTGTGATAGTACTTTGCCAGTCCGACATGGTATTTTCAAAACCACCATTTTGAATGAAGTTGTCGGGAGGTGTGACGGTCATGGTGACGATGACTGTATCCGATTGTGGAACCATGACAGTTAATGGTTGCATGGTTTCCCAATCCGTATCAGTTGTTGCCATAAGATTAAATGTTCCTGCTCCTGTTTCCACATCAAACTTACCATCATTTGTTGTCATAACGGTCAGGGTGGGACTGATAATTACATTTGCATTAACTCCTTCCCCTTCCGTATCAAATACCGTACCCATGATTTTACCTTGTGAGATAGGGCTAGGTGTATCTTCGAAATAACTAACAAATTTCCATGGACTCGCAACATTATGTGGTCTGCCATCTGTATTTCGGTGCCATACTCTCGCCCGCACCATGTAAGTTATGCCTTGAGTAGCGATAAAATTAGCAGTGGTTGCCGTAGGAGGCAATTCATCTCCACCTCTAAAAACATGCAAGTCTTGCCATGTACCATCCCAATTTGGATCGTCACATGTTGTTTCGCCAGATGACAACTCACATAATTGAGATTCGGAAGCATAAAACTCAAATCCATCTCGAATGGTGCCATGCCAAGTTGCGGTGATGGTTGCCTGCTCGTTTACAAAATCGCCCACATCTAAAGTAAGGGATTCCATTGTCGGGGCATAATCTAGTGAGGCATCATCAATCCATACTTGACTATTTGAAAATTGAACTTCGGGTTTTTTTCGTCCTCGAACTCGAACAAATACGGTCATTGTTGAGGACATGGCTTTGGCTCCGACGCTGGGCCAAAACCAAGCTACATCCTTAATATCAATCGGACTCCAAATCACATTTTCGCTTTTTGGGTCTGTGCCGCCGTAAGGGTCAATGCCGACCTTCCGTTGCATTTTTGGGTCATCAGGGTTGTCAACGGGATTTGTGGTTGATTCGAAGACCATCAATGTCGCCGCTTGAAATCCATACGATTCGCCAATTGTTAAGCCTGAAATTTGCTGATACACTCCTGCATCAAAACGCACATTGGATGAAGTCCAAATCACTTGAGCTTCGTCTCCTTCGACTTTTTCACAAACGGGTCCGTTATTAAATTCCTTCCATTCGCATGAACTAAAGAAACGTAATCGTTCCTGCTTCAAATCAAAATGATTCCAACCATCAGCAACCTGTAAATCCCAAACTTGACTATTGTTTTCGTATTCCCCGATTTTATTAAATGGGGTTTCAAAACCAGGATTGTTAATCTGGAGCGACAACGCTTGCTTTGTCTGGAGATTATCTGCCCACATGGTCATGGGGATGACAAGTAATATAAAACCAATACTGATAGATAAAACTAGAAAATATTTAGATGTTTTCATAATATTATTCATTCCCTTTTATTAGTAGACCTCACCCTCCGCCACTCTCCTCGTAGGAGAAAGGAGGCTTTTCCGCATGAGGAGCGGGTTAGGGTGGGTGAAAAACGATTATATTCTATTTTAGCAAAGAATGGCATTACTGTCTAATTTGACCAGAGCATCTAGAAAAAAGTAATCGTTCGCCCCACCCACCCTACATGGGAAAGGGGAATCTTACTCCCCTCTCTTTGTAGGGGGTTGGGTTGGGTGGGGTCATCAATCCCTTCGACACCTAATTCTCATTTTATTCTGGTATAATTTTCCAATTTGCTCAAAATGTGATATGATTAAGAGGAAAATTTTTTAGGAGTGTTTTAATTATGGCAATTAGAGAAGTTGTGTTATTGGGTGATCCCATGCTACGACGTAAAGCAAAAAAAGTAAAAAAGTTTAACCAAGAGCTTAGACAACTTGCCGATGATATGTTGGAAACAATGCGTAACTCGTATGGCATTGGCTTGGCGGGACCACAAATTGGTATATTGGAACGCATATTTGTTGCCGAAGTTCCTGATGATGTTGATGACCCAAACAAGGGCAAGCATTTTGTTATTGTGAATCCCAGAATTATAAAACGTTCTAAGGAAATGGAAGAAGGACAAGAAGGTTGCTTATCTATTCCAAGTCATGGCGGCATGGTAAATCGCCCCAAAGAAATTGAGATGATGGCAATGAATGTCTATGGCAAAAAAATTCGTATGAAGAAAGTAGGTAATCTCTTGGCTCGTATCTTCCAGCATGAGTACGACCATTTGAATGGTGTACTATTTATAGACCACATTGATGACCTGCAAGATGTTAATAAGTTCTGGAAAATTGTTGAAGAAGATGAAGAAGAGAATAATGAACAAATGACGATGAATGAGCTTCAGTGATTTCAAAAGCGTTAGGCAAATTTCAGGAAAATATCCATTGGCTACGATAAATGAGCAGTTCCCTCCTAATGTCGAAACTAAGTCATCTGATAGATAATACATTCACTCGAAACTTGTTCTCCTATTCAATCCAAGCCCCCAGTTTTATTTGGGTGCATTGGATTACATGTTTGGTAGATGTGAAAAGCAAGCCAAGCAGCAATTAAATATTTAGAAATTCGATTTTTGGGAAAATTAAATTTCTTGCACGGAGAAATACTGATGTACTTTGGTCAACCCGAATTTTTATATGCCCTGATACTTATTCCATTGATGGCATTTTTCATGTCATTGACAGCACGGTTTCGACGACTAGCCATGAAAAAGCTTGGTCATGTCGAATTATTGGCACGATTGAGCAAAAGCGTTAATTGGACGGGACGACGCTGGCAAATATTCTTATGGTTCATCATATTGATATTAATCATCATTGCTCTTGCCCGTCCACAGTGGGGAACCGAAGTTCAAGTTATTGAGCAACGCGGCATTGAAATCATGGTCGCTTTGGATGTGTCGAACAGCATGCTGGTAGAAGACATCAAGCCAAATCGCCTCACACGTGCCAAGATGGAAATTGAAGAATTGATGAGACACTTGGCTGGAAATGAGATTGGCTTAGTCCTTTTTTCGGGAGCCAGTTTTATACAGTTTCCCTTGACCTTTGATTTTTCTACGGCTCGAAGTTTTTTAGATAGTGCTAATCCCGATGTTATTTCTCATCAAGGAACGGCTATAGGTGAAGCTATCCATACTGCTATGGGCGGGTTTAATTGGGAAAGGTCTAGCCAAAAAGTTATTATCATCTTTACCGATGGTGAAAATCATGGGGTGGATGTGCTAATCGCTACCCGAGCCGCGAAGGAAAAAAATGTTATCATTTACACCATTGGTTTTGGTTCACCACAGGGGGAGCCGATTCCTGAATATAATGCTAAAGGTGAAATTGTCGGTTATAAAAAAAATAAACAAGGCGAAACGATTCTCTCTAAACTTGATGAAGTGACCTTGCAAAAAATTGCATTGACGACCAATGGACAGTATTACCGAGCTAGTGCCAGTGGTGATGAAATTCAATCTCTTATGAATGAAGTTGGTCAATTGCAATCGGTTGAATTAGAAAGCCAATTTGAAGAACAACGCGTTGAGCGATTTCAGGGATTTCTATTGGCGGCTTTATGTTTTTTAGTCGTGACTGAGTTAATCCCTGACCGTGTACGCAATTCGTAAAAACTTGGAGGTAAATGCATGAATAAAATCAAATACATACTTCAACTTATCCTATTTTTAAGCCTACTAACCATCACCGCCTGCGATTCAACCGCAAGTCTCATCCAAGAAGGAAACCAGGCTTTCGATGAAGGTGATTACGAAACATCAGCTGAATCTTATCAAAATGCTCAAGTAGAATCACCCGATTTGCCCGAGCCGTATTATAATGCTGGAAATAGCTTCTATCGCCAGGAAGATTATGAAAAAGCAGAACTACAGGCTCGTCAGGCATTGCGAAATGCGGAAGATGATTTGGCTCAAAATGGGTACTATAATTTGGGTAATACACTTTACAATATTCAACAGTATGAGCAAGCTATTGAGGCTTACAAAGAAGCTTTACGTATTAACCCTACTGACCATGACAGCAAGCATAATTTGGAATTAGCCCTGCGACAGCTTCAGCAACAACAGCAGGAACAGCAACAACAAGATGAGTCGGATGATGAGAATGATGAAAATCAGGATGAGCAAGAGTCTGAATCTGATTCATCTGAAAATGATGAAAATGATGAGAATGATGAAAATCAGGATGAGCAAGAGTCTGAATCTGATTCATCTGAAAATGATGAAAATGAACAGAATCATCAAAGTCAGCCCCCACAGGCTGATGAACATGATGAAGATACTCAACCTCAACCTGCTCCTCAAGTGCAAGCTCTAACTCCTGAACAAGCTGAACAACTTTTAGAGGCAATTTCACAAGATACTAAAACTTTGCAACAATTCAAACAAATTGAGGTTCCATCAGCTCCATCTGATGAAGATTGGTAGTGATGGTTAGGGCTGTTCAATGCTATACTTGCTAAGGGTAAGAATTGTAATTTTAAACCATGTGGTTTGTGCCACAAACCCGCTTATGGTATTCACAAAACGGCTAAAATATTTCATGACAACAGAGCAAATGTTTATTTCATTGTGGAAAGTAAACAGTACCGAAAAGTTTTCAGCCAGGTAGCAATCACAGCATACTTTGACATGTATGATTCACTGGATGAGTTGAGGGAAAAAATTGGCTATCAGGATTGGCTAGATGAAATACATTCGGTATTCAAAAAACAGTTACCCAAATTTATTTAAATCCTCTTCCACTCGATTTAGATAATCATCATGAACAGATTGGGCAGGTATTTCTACAGGAACAGTAGCTTTTTTATGAGACCACTGTCGTAAGACTGTTATATATATTACAACACCCGCCATGATTACCAGTAAAGGTAATAACCAAGCATACAATCCTATGCCATGTTTGGCAGGTTCTTGTAATACCTCGTCGCCATAACGAGCAGTATATTCATCCAAAATCTGCTGTTTGGTATAACCTTCTGCTAATTTATTTCCAATATCTCCTCGCCACTGTTCGCATGTTAAAGTTCGACAATCGGCTAAGTTGAGTGATTGACAAGTAGGACAATTCAACTTTTTGGCGATTTCGTTTACATCATCCATAGTTGGCTCGTCCACTACTGGTTTATCCACAGTTGGCTCATCAGCAAAAACTGGTAAGGTAAAAGCCATTAGAACTATAAACATTGCAAAGCCCACTTTGTAAGCTTGGCAACTCCAGCAATAACATTTAATCAAATTTATCATGAAACTATAACCTCTTTCTGAAAACTCCTCAGAACTACAGCAAGTCCCGATTTAGAACAGTATCACATAAGCTCCGTAATTATTTTCCATTCTTCCTCTGTGAGTGGACAGTGGTGGGGTGAACGGCGTTACTAAACTTTTTTTATCATCATTCCCCTTCAACCTCACCAATGGCTTCTTCAGCCGTTTTGCTACCATACATAACACCTAACAATCCTGTTAAATAGCGGTCCATTGTTTGGACGCTGGGGTAAATCACATTGCGGATTAGGCTAAATGAAAGCTTTTCCCCTTCAAAATCAAGACTTCCTTTGTAACGAACTTCACCATCACTGTAATCCACTTCAAAATTACCGATACGCAAACCATAATTGGCACGGGTGGTATATTCGGCTACAGCATGGCGTTTACCTTCGGGGGTCTTAACCATTGCCACTGCATAAAATAAAAATTGCTCCAAGTCAACCCGAATTTGAGCATAACATTGCAGTTCACCATTCTTCCCTGAATAGTATGTACGATAGGCATATCTTCCTTCAATAATTTGTGGACGCCAACCATCTTGCTCTAAAAATTGATTGAGTGTGGCGAAGGCTTCTAATCCATTTGAATTATCATCTTCTGGTTCAAATCCACCTTGATACATGGACCCGTTTGTAAATGTTGCCATAGAATAATTTTTTACCTCTGTCGGAAACTAAAATTCTTGTAGTTTGATATTGCCCTATTTTTCAAATCGGCTCTTTGGGATTAAAGTAGAATATAGAAATTCATAAAGAACCTTCAAATTTGAGCATTAGATAAAACATCATATCACTTTTCAAGATATTAGCCAAATTAATGAACTTATGATTATTGTTCGCCCTCCACGCGATGTATAATCCAATTAATTGCCTCTTCTTTCGAATTGATTTCCTCAAGTATTTGAGCCTCACGTACTGCCTTTAGGATTGTGCCTATTTGAGGGCTTGGTTCCATGCCAAACACTTCTATAATATCTCTGCCTGTTAGGAGCGGTGGAGGTTTGGGTTCAAAATATTTTTGGCAAATAGTTAAGACGACATGAGTTAATTTTTCCCATTCGCATCGAGAAGCGGATTCCTCTTCGGTGGGAGTTCGAAATCCATTTCGCTCTCCGCAAAATATTGCGGACTCTGGATACGTGCCTAGTGAATCCATGAGGGAAAAGATGGCAATGGCTGGAGCAGTATCTTTGCTAGCTTCTAAAAACCGATAAATTGCTCGCCGCGTTACTTTTTTTTCATTGCTCAATTGGAGAGGTCGCATGTGAAGTTGCACAATGGTTGTGATAAATTGTTTTGCTTTGTCACTAAACCTCATTTTTTTTATCATCTTGTGGGCTATGTCTTTACCGATATTTTCATGATTAAAAAATCGTATCCGCCCGTTTTCATCATGCTGGAAAGTTTGTGGCTTTCCAACATCATGCAAAAGGGCTACCCATGCCATCAATGAATATCGGCTAACTTCACCAGCTAGTTTCGTACTGAAATAGTCATGAAGTTGTAGTTTAAGCGGATTGAGAAAATCAAAACAATGCACATGTAACATGCCATGCTGTTGCCAGTTTGTCATCACCAACATGGTATGCTCAAACACGTCAAGGTGATGAGGAGGTGATTGTTCAACACCTATCATGGCTACAACTTCGGGAAAGAGAAGAGGCAAAAGGTTTAATTCATTCAATAGCTTAAATACCCGTTTCGGATTGCTCAATTGCAATAGCTTATGCAATTCATCCCGCAGGCGTTCAGGCGAAATATAGCGAAAGGTATACACATCATCAATAAATTCACAGGTATCGGCATCAATATCAAACTGAAATTTAACCGCAAAACGAATGGCTCGTACCGCTCGCAAGAAATCATCCATGATTGCAAGTTCGTTTGTATGACGGATGATACTTGATTCAAGGTCTGCCATACCATTTGTAGGGTCAATCAATTCAGGATTTTGCTCATCAAGACGAAAAGCAATAGCATTTATTGTGAAATCGCGTGCCTGCAAATCTTCAATTAATGATTGTGTACCGGGTCGAAACGCGGCTACATCAATGTAGGTATCAGGTAATATGACTCTACCCACATCCCGTTGAATATCGATAGCAAAGAAAGGCACTTGGAAATGGTTAGCCAGCTTTTTGGCGATTTCACATGCATTACTAGGTACAACCAAATCCAAGTCATTACACTGATGAATATTGCCTAGCAGACCATCCCTGACAGCACCACCAACAAGATAAGCTTCCTGTTGTTGGTCATGTAAGAATTGTGTTACTCGCCTTAACAGGTCATGCTCAAACCAAGTATGTGACGATTGTGGAAATATTGTTGTCATTCAATTTCTATAACCTTTCGTATTTTTAATGATTTTTGTTTTGCTTCTTGCAGGGAGTATAATTGAGAACAGACTGCATCGATAGTGCTTTGTAGGTTATTGAGCATCTCATCCTTGTCTTCATCTGCCAAATTGAACACCTCAATTCTTCGCCCCTGCAAAACAAGGAGATTTTGAATGTAATTAAAACTAAAGCAGGTTAGTGTTTCTTTACGTTCAACCACAATAATTTTGATAGTATCATCATTAAGGAGGTCAAGAAGTAGTGGGCGTTCATCGCTCACCCCTGAACCAATCTCCTTAACAACTTTGTCCACATTCCAACCTTTTGCCTGACAGTAGATGGTCAGTTGCTCAATTTGACGTTGTAATTTTTTCCTGTTTTTAAGAGAGCTTTCCCGAGCATAGATGGCTACTGTTTGCATTCTGACATTTTTATCATCTTCTGTGATGATTATTGTGCCTGTATCCATTTGGTAGCCCTCTAATCTACCTGCTCGATACCATTCCCAAGCGGTACGGTATGTAATTCCAAGTTTGTGGGCATATTCACTTAACTTCATGCCTCAATTATACCAATAATCCCAGATATAGCAATTGTTGGAATAAAGAGTCACTCAATTTGACAAAAAAGCGATTGTGAGATAAAGTTATTTAATCATAAATAAGGAGAAAGTTTATGTCTACTGACATTCAAAAAAGACAGATTTTAGTAGCACAAGGGTATTCACACTCAATTGATGCCCGTCTATACATATGGAAAAAGGAAAATGTCCTAACACGTTTTTGGCAGAAAGATGGCACAATATGGGTATCTGACCCGACAGAAGCGGCTCAAACTTCCAGCTTAACCGACAGATTGGGATGGCTGACGATTGCAGAGGAAATGCGTTCCAAAGTGGATGAGTTGGTCGCTTTTGCAAATGAAGTTAAGGATGCAGGTTTTACCGAGGTGGTTTTACTTGGCATGGGAGGAAGTAGCCTTACTCCCGAAGTTTTCATGAAGACTTTTGGAAACGCAGATGGATATCCTGCTTTAACCGTCCTAGACAGTACTCACCCTGCTTCTGTAAAGCGGGTAGCTGATAGCCTGGATTATAAAACCACCATTTTTATTGTCTCAAGCAAATCGGGTGGAACGGTTGAAACGTTATCATTTTACAAATACTTTTTTTCAGAAGTGAGTAAAATTAGTAACACACCCGGCGACCATTTTGTGGCAATTACAGACCCCAATTCTAAACTTGAAGCCACTGCCAAAGACAAGGGGTTTCGTCGAATATTTTCATCCCCGCATGATATAGGAGGACGTTATTCAACGTTTACCTATTTTGGTTTAGTCCCAGCGGCTCTCATCGGCTTAGATATTGCTACTTTACTTGACAGAACCATCGGGATGATAAATGATGTAAAAGATGATATTCCTTATAACAGCCCATTGAACTTAGGAGTAATGATGGGCGAATTGGCATTAGCTGGTCGGGATAAAATTACCTTTTTTATGTCTCCACAAATTGATGCATTTGGAGCATGGGTTGAACAATTGATTGCCGAAAGTACAGGAAAAAAAGAAAAAGGAATAGTCCCAATTGTAGATGAAAATCTGACCGCTTCGGCACATTATGGCGATGACCGATTTTTTGTTTATATTCGTTTGGAAGGTGATGAAAACAGTGAATTGGATAATGGTTTTCAGACATTAGAAGAGGCTGGTTTCCCTATAGTCAAAATTAATCTCAATGATAGGTTTGATTTGGGAAGAGAATTTTTCCGCTGGGGGTTGGCAACAGCTGCCGCAGGAGCAGTTTTAGAAATCAATCCATTCGACCAACCTAACGTTGAATTGGCAAAAATAAAAGCCCGTGAATTGATGGCAAAGTATAAAGAAACGGGAGAATTACCAATCGTCGAGCCAAATTTGCGTGAAGGCAACATTGAAATTTATACTA
Organism: Anaerolineaceae bacterium 4572_78; assembly: GCA_002084875.1. Classification (GTDB taxonomy): domain Bacteria; phylum Chloroflexota; class Anaerolineae; order 4572-78; family 4572-78; genus 4572-78. The sequence goes on from NBMH01000004.1 coordinate 19,568, forward strand.
CCATTGAAAACGTAAAAACCCTTGATGATGTCTTGGCTACAATCAAGCCTAATGACTATCTCTGTTTGATGGCTTATATTCCTCAAACCAAAGATAGCGATGAATTCTTAAGTGTGTTACGGCATGTCTTACGGAACAAATTTAGAGTAGCTACCAGTGTTGGTTATGGACCTCGCTTCCTTCATTCTACAGGGCAACTTCACAAAGGGGATGGGAATAAAGGCGTATTTATTCAACTTACCCATGCTCCCACAATTAATGTACCTATTCCTGATGAAGGCTACACATTTGGCACGCTTCTTCTAGCTCAAGCACAAGGAGATTATCAGGCTCTTGCTGATAGAAGTAGACGTATAGTAAGACTACATTTTACAGGCGAATCGGTTAATTTGCTTGATGTGTTGAAAGGGGCTACTAGCATTTAGATGTGCGAAATTGACTATAAATAATAGTTCTTTTTCATGATACTAAGAATTAATCGCAAAGTGATTCTCACTTCGTACATGCGTGTCTGCCAATAAAAACGAGGTGATTTTAAAAACTTCATGTACTTTCTAAGCAAAGATAGATACATTTTAATTTGTGGTATGTTTACTTTTTGTGAGCGACGAACCACAGCTAAAATGTCACGTATTGACCATTTGAATAATAATGACAAATTCGATTCAAAATCATCAGCAAGTGATTCATGGCGAAAGATAGTCATGCTTTCCTGCCATAAATTTTCTTGAGCGGTGATATAAGCACCTAAGTCAGATGTTGTCCATGAGACTGATTTCTCATGAGTACGGAAGAAAACTAATGGTGCATCTATGTAAACCAACTTTTCTAGCAAACCACACTGAATGGCAAGTAAATTATCGCCATAGAGTGGATGGTGAAATTCGTTGCAAAGTAATTTTATTCCCCCAAGCCTCGTTATATATTCCCTATCAAAAACTCCCCATAATCCCTGCACTTGGATGGAACGGTTTAAGTATCGTTGTAAAAATTGACGACCTGAAATTAGTTCTCCTTCGGGCTGTGCAGTATGGAAATCACACATATTATCGGGAGGGGTGGCACCGCTAATGAAAGTGGTAAACACGCATGAGGGGAAATCAAATTTGGTTAATGCCTGATGAATGTTCTCTAAAAATGTTGGTAGGTACATGTCATCATCGCCAAGCCATGTAAAATATCGCCCTTTACTTTTTGCCAGCAATGTATTCATATTTTCAAATTCGCCCAAGTTTTGAGGATAATTGATAATGCGCAGTCGCGGGTCATGCATGCCCAATGTTTCTTTTGAAATTGGTTGCTCAACAAAATCATTGCCGATAATTACTTCAAAATCGGACTGAGTTTGTGTGAGGATGGAAATTAATGTTTCCTTAAGTAATTTAGGTCTGTTATAGGTAGTCACTCCGATTGAGAATAAAGGAGCTTCAAACTCGTGGTTTGAGAATGACGGTTTTTCACTAGGATTCATGTGGTCGTTTTTTTGCTTTGACGGCAATCATTAAATCACGGTCGACTCGCCAACGATAATGTGAAATTTCCATTTCCTCAAAATTCAGATAGTTAAGGATAGCCCGAATCTTAGGAATGGTATAGCAATTTTTATGAAACTGCCCTTCGCCATTTTGATTGCCGAATAGCATGGCAACCAGATATCCCCAGCGATTTTCGGTGTTGTATGAATACGTTCCAAACCAATGGCTTTGAGCAATTGCTTCGGGGTCATTGCGATAAAATTCCTTCCAATCATCTTTAGCCGCTAACCATAACTTAATCGCATCTTCAAAATCAGGGATGGAAAATTTAAAAATGCCATGTGGCTTTAAGATGCGTTTTATCTCATGAAAAAATAGGGGTTCTTCTTGAAAAGAGAGATGCTCGATCAATGAATCGGCTCGCACCTCGTCCACGCTATCATCGGAAAATGGCAGATTAAAAATATCGTAATTATAAATCTGCATGCCTTTGGGAAATACATGCGATGGATAACGGGTTTTGAGTGTTTCAAGATTGTCTAAATCCACATTAATGTATCCATCTAAAGGTTGCCCACCACATCCGATGTTTAATCTAATTTGCTTGTTTGTCATGCTGAACTCCATTTAACAACTGAATAGTATCCTTAATACCTTTTACCATGTCACCCTGAAATTCAAATCCCAAATCCTTAAAACGGTCATTGCGGACATGATAGGAAAGTTGGTTCATGATTTTGGTATCTATGTGTGTGATTGACACACTCGGAATAACGGTTTTGATGGTCTCGACAATGTCATTAACGGTAGCGTTGGTGGTGACTACATTGTATATTTTTTTGTCGTAGAGCCGATTTTTTATAATGAACTTAATTGCTGAAACGGCATCGCTCAAATCAAGGTAAGGGCGATATTGATGGAGGGCAGTTTGCCAAACGGTGATAGGTTTACCCATGACCGCCTGCCAACAAAATTTGTTAATTGCTGTATGAAACCGCATGCCGATAGAAGTTCCGATAATTGTGCCGAAGCGGCATGTGACAAAACGCAAGTCATCAGTTTCACCTAATTTTGCTAACATGCGTTCTGCTTTTAATTTTGATTCGGCATAAGGGCTTTGCGGTTTTAATTCGTCCTGTGAGCATGTTTCATCAACCACATTTTTCTGTGAGCCGTAGACGCTGGTGGTGGATGGAAAAAACATGGCACATCCAGCATGAATACAGGCTCGGGCAACGCCTTCTGTGCCGACAAAGTTAATTTGTTCGACCTCGCCTCTTTTCTCGAAACTACCCGCCGCGTCGGTTAAAGCCGCTAAATGAATAACTACTTCAGCACCTGAAAAAATAGTTGCTAAGTCAGCCGTGAGAATATCGGCTTCCTCAAAACGATAGTTCCCATTCGTAGGCAAATTGAAAATGGAACAATACCGTTGTGTCATGAGGTTATCAAGTAAAGTAATTTCAGCCGCAGGGAACATATTAGGCAAAACTCGAATCAGTCTTGAACCGATATGTCCTAATGCCCCTGTTATTACGATTTTCATTAATGTTATCTCCAATATTTTTAAGGGTTACATATTTCATTTGTCAATCCTGTCGAAAATTAGTTTTGACTTTTGCTATGGGTAAAATCGTTCGCCCCATGCGTCCAAGATAGCCATCGATAATACCGCCTAACTGATAACGATTAAAAGTAATCCCAAATTTAATACCTCGTTGCCAGGCTGTTAAACAACGGATGAGTGATTTTGCCATTTCTCGGTGAGCTAAATCCGACCGATGAAACACATTACGCATCATGAAAATATAATTTCGGGTGGAATAATATCGCCGCCATAACGTGTTTTGCGGTGCAGTAGGAATAATTGCCCGCCTTTGTTGTATATTTAACCTGCCTGCTAGATGGCGATACTCCTTCATCAAATCACCATCAATATACAGATGATAACCTGCCTGTTGTAATCTTAGACAGTATTCCAAATCATCTAAACCAAAAAATAAATCCTTGTTGGGCAAGCCAACCTTTTCAGCCATGTCACTTCGCAAAATGAAATGCTGTCCCCCAGCAATCATATCCACTTTGACAATATCATGCAAATCTGAATCGGCTAATCGTTCTAACTCACCTTTTTGCCAATTCCATCGCACTCCAACTGCCCCCACCCCAGCGATTTTAGAATCATCTTTTTGTTTTATCAGATTTAGCAATCGTTCCAATGTATCAGGAGTTTGCGGCGGGTCATCATCATCTCCCCAATAAACCCACTGATAATTATTTTCATAAGCCCATTGAATACCATAAGCAATTGCCCCAGGCGGCCCCGCATTTTCTCCCATGCTGTGATAGCCAATTTTATCAGCAGAGTACGTTTGAAGGAGTGTTGCCATTTCAGGGTCATCTCCATTATCAACCACCAAAATAAATTGAGGAGGCTGAGTTTGATTAAAAATGGCATCAATTGTATTTTTTAAGATATGCGGTCTGTTAAATGTAACGATAAAGGCACAAAATTTTGTCATGTTTTCAGTCACAAGAAATTCGTTTTTTGGAAAAATTGAATTCCTAGCTGGCATCATTTTTGATTTTACATAAAATCACTTGATTCGTCTTCGTGTTGCGAATCAAGCGAGCCATCATCAACCGCAACCTACCAATTAGTGTTGGGCGGCGAGAGGCTTCGACAAAAAAGTGGTCTAATACCTGAAATCCCCTAGAAGTAATATACTGGTAAAATTCATCCTGATTCCATTCCCGCACATGGGCAATATTAGCACTTTGCAAATTATCTCCACCGCGTACCAAATCGCGTTCAGGCGTGGAAATGATAATAAACGTGTCGGCATGGGCATGCTTTTTGGCGTAATCAAGCAAAGTGTCAGGGTCAACTAAATGCTCAATCACATCTGCCGAAATGATTAAATCAAATTTCCTGTCCAGTTTTAAATACGGTTCTTCAATGTTGTCCACAAACCAATTACCAAAGTTATACATTTTTTGGCAATTGGCTATGGTATGCTCAATATCAACACCTGTAATATCGGCACACACAGGCAAAATAAACTCTTTTAATTTCACACCAAAACCACAACCAATATCTAACATGCTTTTCAAATTGTGCCTTTGCATGATTTCCTGAGCAAACTCATATATAGCCGCCTGGTATATCCATGAAGCGGTTTGGCTGTCTAAAAAGTCACTTTGTTTATTTGGAACGTATCCTTCTTTGATAAAGTATTTGTCCATATTTTTCTCGTCCTAAAGCCGTACAGGAATCCCTTTTGTCTGAATAGGAAAGATATTATATTTGTCCTACGTGAATTATACTATAATTTGCACAAAAAGGGAAATCGGTGTAAACTATCGCCGCTCTTTTATTTATTTTGAAAATCAACTCTATGATATTGACAACAGGATATTAAAATAACAATGTTTAGAACTTTGAAATCTTCATTTAATCACCGAATTACCCACCTGATTTTCATACTGGTAGGAATTGTTATCTCAATTACTTCGTTATTAATTGATGTCTTTAAAACAGGTTCGTTATTGGGGATTGCTATTGGGTGGAATCAATGGCTAGGGGCATTTTTAGGAATAGTGTTTATTTTAGTTGGCATTAAACCAATGTTGATTCAAGAGAAACATATATCTACTGTACTGGCTTTTTGTTTAGGGATTTGCTGGTTGATTTTTATCTATATTCTTGGTATTGGTTTCACATCAGATACAGTAGGTTATTTAACTTATGCAGTACTTATGCACGATAGTTTGCAACTAGCAACAGATCCTGTCTGGCCCCCATTGTATCCTTTCCTTATTAACATATTCATGTTCTTGAATGAATTTCCAGCAGAAGCCACTGCCTTACTCTCTGGAACAACTATGGTACTGTTACTAATCATATTTGCTTTAGTATTGCAGGAATTTAGTGATGATAGTTGGTTATGTATTTTGTTTGTTGCTATCTTATTTACATTCCCCCCCTTTTTATCTGTGTTTCGAGTAGGTTTTTCGGAATCACTCTTTTCTTTATTTTTCATTTTAAGCACCTACTTTCTAATCAAACATTACAAAACTACAAAAAAACGGTATTACACCTATGTTGTCTTGTTTGTTGCCTTAACGGTGCTAACTCGATATATAGGATATGTACTGATAGCGGCTTTTTTGGGATATACAATTTATTTTTTATTTATCCGCCATCATACAAACAATATTTCTATCCGTAGTTATCTTTTTCTTCACAGTTTAACATACATCCCTATTTCATTATACTTAATTAGAAATTATGTTATATCACAAACACTTCATGGCTTTCGGCTAAAATCTGAATTGAGTGTTTGGGGAAATATATATACGTTGCTCAATGTGTTTGCTAATGACATGGGATATTATCTACTCATTATTTTGAGTATATCCATCCTCATTTATCTGTTTCATTTACGAACCAGCGATGAAACTATCCAAAATCGTTTGATAAAGCCATTATCTTTTATTTTAGGAGTAATACTTGTCTATTGTGCTGTACTTATTTACAGTTTTTTACAACAGATGTGGTTGATAGTATCAATCCCCGTTTTGTTGCTCCAACATATCCTTATTTATTTCTTATGATATTTATCAGTCTTCAAGTAATATTTCATAGTCGAATACCGTACAAATATTTCTTGAAAATAGGTGTTTATGTCATCATTATTCCCATTTTACTGATGAATATCTACCATTTTCGACGAAGTATGACTGAAGGATATTATCAACACACGAATCACCGCAAAGGCACATTTTATTACAGTAAAACTGCTCAAGAAATGAACACGTATTTTAACAATATGTTCGAAAATAAAGAAGATGTTTATATCACAGTTATTTTTGACTTTAAGAAGCGACCACATAGACCTAGTTTTGGTAGAAGTATTTTCTTCCGAGAACGAGTCATTAACAATTCAACATTTACCGATTTTTCATTTACGGATACACAACTTATTGATTTTAGTCCATACATTCCTAATTATGTTGCCGCCTACGATTTCTCAGCGGCTTCTCTAATGGGTACGAACTTTACCTTGAAATTTAAAGCTAATCAACAATCAAAATCACTGATTTATCGTACCTTGCCACCTGTCCGAAATGATGAAGAATTAGTGAGAGAGACTAAAGACGTAATGAAACGGGAAAATATAAATTCACTGCTAGTTGTATTTTATCCCCATGCTAATTTACCCGTTGGGAAAAATTTACCGTACTTTATGTCAGAAACATTCTACATTAATTCAGAGACACAGATTGATCCTTATATAATTTATGAATTTGTTAGGGTCGGTAGTGGTAAAATCATAACTGATAAGGAGCGACAACGCTCGATTTATCACATCAAACCAAGATTTGACTCATGCTTCTATCTACTTCAATTTTACATAACACATCCAAGTATAAGACGTAGCTTCATCTAAATATATTTGCTGATATATATTATCAACAGAATTCAAAAGCGGTTCAGGCGTTGGGTATTTATCATCGTCCCAAGTATCATCCCAGCGAGTTTGTGTCGTTCTGAAAATAGGCGGAAATTCATGATAAATTTCTAAGTTTTGCCTAAGATACATGGCATCAATTTCGTTTGGGTAAACATCTTTATTACTTTGATATGATAGACCTAGTAACATTTTCATAAACTGTTTAATTTTAACTTTGAGAGACATTGGAGCGTCAAACCTTGGTTTGACAAAACCTGAATGCATGAACGCTTTTTT
>NBMH01000068.1 GCA_002084875.1 Anaerolineaceae bacterium 4572_78
CTCATATTATCCTCTTATGTTTGCTTTTCACCAAAAAGTTCAAAGTTCGTACAGGGCTAGGCAAGGAAAAATTCTTGAGAAAATTATAATGGAAATATTGAAACATTATGTAAAATGCGATATAGTACCTCAAAAAGCCTCTAAAATGCGTGATGAACTGAAAGATATATTTCATGCCAAAATTCCAAATTTAGATGTAGATGCTATGGGAATAATGACTTCTGATGAAAAAGCAATTGTTATTCAATTGCGTTCAAGAGATGATACAGGTGGTACCACAGCAAAAGCTTCATTGGTTGATTTATTGAAAGAACTTTTAAGAATAAATAAAACACCTGATTACGAAATATTGTATTTGGTGTGTGTTTGGGATAAACGCCAATCCACACAAAAACATTCTACGATAAAGAAAATGTATTCTTCCCTACAGGATGTTGTTAAATTAGATAAAAGACAATTTTTTGACGAATTATCTTACGGGATTGATCTAAAACAAAATATAAGATTGAAAATGGCTTATGGAACAGATGAAATTATGAAATCATTTTTTCAGTGGTCAGGAATATCGAATTATTAAATAGTAAATGCCGCAAACTAAACACAACATTTGATTATAGTTCGTATCCTGCATTGGTCAATTCTATTGATTACATTCGAGATTTATTATACTTGAAGGCATGTTATGAAAAGTAATCAGCTATCATTGTTTGGTAGCTCACTTAAACAAAATCAAACCGATGATGCTATCGTTACGGTTTCATTTCGTAACTTGGTACCACATATTACAGAAACAACATATTTAACTCACCCAATATACTATTATCCCGCTAAATTTATTCCCCATGTAGTTCGATATTGTATTGATACGTACACCAAAGAAAACGATGTGCTGGCTGATCCGTTTGCAGGTTCAGGAACGGTTGGACTTGAAGCCTATCTCAATCGGCGAAATGCTTTTCTGCTTGACCTTAATCCGCTTCTTAACCACATCATTCCTATCAAAATTTATCAAGGGAAAGATAGTTTAGAGGCAACAATTTTAGACGAAATGTTGCATGCTGTGGTTAATAGCCATACCTCATTTATTCCTGCCTGGTCGAATTATCAATATTGGTATCCTGAATCAATGTTGGAAACCATAAGCCGATATTGGGGCGGACAAAAACTTCTGGATAAAAATATCTATACTCAAATCATTGAAGCATCTTTGGTGAAAATTAGTAAACATTTCTCTTATGCTGAACATAAAGCCCCTAAACTGTTTCGGTCTAAATGGAAACAAAAATATATCAATCAATTATTGCAAATTAATTGGCAGGATGAACTTAATATAAAACTTCGTGAATTGTCATTTGATTATCTTAAACGAATTAATCAGTTTATCGCTTATACAGAAGACCATCAAAATACAATCGCATTTTTTGGAGGAATTGATTCATCATACTATCAATTTAATAACCAAACTCAATTTGATATTATCATTACTTCTCCACCTTATATTCAAGCTCAAGAGTATATCCGTACTTCTAAAATGGATCTTTATTGGTTAGGATATACCGATAAAGAAGTAAAGAGATTGACAAAATTAGAAATACCTTACCGAAAAGCAGACAGAATTATTGATACCGAAACCTTACAGCAGTTTAAATTAAAGCTAAACAGGGACGACTTGACCCGAATTGTAAATGCCTATTTTTGCCATACAATCAATGCCATAGAAAATATGATGTGCCAATTGAAAAGCGGAGGGCATGCTTGTATATTTATTGGTAATCCAAAAGTTGATGGGATTGAAGTTGAAATATGGCGAATTTTGAAAGAATATTTCATTGAAAAAGGATATGTTTTTCAACATGTCTTTGAAGATGTAATTAAACGGAGGCAATTATTCAAATACCGAAAAAACAAAAACCCATCTGGAATGAAATCTGAGTTTTTGTTGGTACTTAGAAAAAGATAATGTAGGAGAAGTCTAGCGATGAATATTTTTGATGTTCTCATTATACTGGCGTTTATTTTTGGGGTGGGATTTTGCATGTATGTCGGCATGTTCAGGCAATCGCTGAGTTTGCTGAATATCTGGCTGTCTTTGCTATTTAGTTTGTGGTTAGCCCGCCCGATTGGTATGACGCTCATTAAAGCATTTTTGTACATGGAGGAAGAGTACACCTTAGAAACTTATGGTTTTGTCTTATCTTTGGCGACCCTTATAACAATTGGTGAAATTATAATTGCTCTCTTGATGGCACCAGAAGGACAACGGCTAGGTGAATCGGCAGGCATGGATATTCATGAAGTAATTGATAACATTGAGGCGGAAGATAACAAAGAATTGTGGGATTTGCCCAGTTTTGTGATGGGAATTTTTACCACATTGATTTGGCTGGGGGTCGGTTTGAGTACATTTAAGTATTTGCTTCTTGCTTTGCCAGAGTATTCTGCCCTTTCGTCATTACAATATTACTTTCCACGAGCGGGATTGATGCCGATGTTAAGTTTTATTTTTAAGGGGGTTTTATTCACAGTCAAATTTTTAGTTCCATCAAGATTGCCTGGCTTGTTAGGATACATCTTTAGTTAATAGCTTCGTAGCCGCAATGAGGGACCCGACCAATGTAATACCTGAAATAGCATTTGACCCCGACATCAAGGGGGTGTGCAATGTAGCAGGCACTTTAGCAATAAGCTCAAACCCCAAAAAAATTGATAACGCCAAAATGAACGCTAGAAAAATTGGGGTCATGTTTACTTCGGAGGTACTTCCTCCATCATCTGCAAAAACCACTATGGTTGAACCGAAGGTGAGTATTGCAGTCGTAAAAAGTAAATAGAAGAAACGCATTGTATCACTCCTTTTTCTAATTTTTAGCATAATGCTCTTTTAACATTTCGCTACGAATTTCATTTTTATGGGTAATCAAGCACCCGTCTATGATTTCGTCATCAAGGTCTAATGTTAGAGCATTATTTTCTTTATCCCAAAAATGCTCAATTAAATTACGCAAATTGCTGGCATACATCTGACTGGCATGGTAGGGAATACGTCCCTCTAAATTAGTCAGACCGATGATGTTTACACCATTAACATCAACTTCTTTATCAACAGCAGAACCTTCTACATTTCCACCTGTTTCAGTTGCCATGTCAATGATAACACTACCAGGCTTCATCCCTGCTACCATGTCTTTGGTAATAATAATGGGAGCTTTTCGTCCAAACAATTTTGCGGTGGTGATGACGACATCAGATATAGCACAATGTTTTGCCATGCCTTGACGTTGTAATTCTATTTGTTCTTTTGTCAATTGCTTGGCATAACCTTGTTCAGTTTGTCCTGTCTCACCTAAATCAATCTTAACAAATTTTGCCCCAAGCGATTGCACTTGCTCGGCAACCACTGGACGGGTATCAAAGGCTTCAACCCTTGCCCCCAACCGTTTAGCAGTAGCAATTGCTTGCAACCCTGCAACACCTGCTCCAATGATAAACACTCGTGAAGGGGCTAATGTCCCAGCTGGTGTCATCATCATAGGAAAGGCTTTACTAATTCTATCTGCCGCTAAAATCACAGCGACATATCCCGCTAAACTCGCTTGTGAACTCAATGAGTCCATCTTTTGAGCAAGAGTAGTACGAGGTATCATCTCCATACAAATTGTGCTAACACCACGTTTTGCCATGTGCTCAACCAATTCTTTTTCATTGAATGGGTCAAGATGACTAATATGGATTGCACCCTTTTTTAGAATGTCTATCTCTTCTTTGGGAGGTTTGTTTAAACGTAGCACAATGTCAGCACCCTTCAGTAATTTCTGACGGTTTTTGACCACTGTGGCTCCTACTTTTTTGTATTCATCATCAGTTATTTTTAATATCTGACCAATACCTGCTTCAACCTCAACCTGCATTTCCTTTTGAGTCATTTTCTTTAACTCAGCTGGAATCATTGCTACACGTGTTTCACCTGGATGAATTTCTTTTAGAATAGCTATTTTCATAAATAATAACCACCTTACTCCTTTGTAAATTAAATTTCTACAAATGTCCACTGATTATATCACTAAACCAAAAATCTTGTCAACTTTCGCTTATTAATTTTAGTAATTGATTTGGTTCTTTGGGAATCCTAGTAGATAAAAACGTAATCATCTTGATTTGAACTTGACATTTATGTGGCAAGTTGTTATGATTTGGGCAATTAAATACGGACTAGAAGTCCACTACATTAAAATGGAGATTTTTATGACAACAATACCTATACCTGACCACATTCCTGAAGATGACCATTGGTGGTTTGCCAGTCGCACTCGGCTGATAACTGTCTTTATGCAACAGGTTTTACCTCAAACCCATGATTTGGATATTTTAGATATTGGCTGTGGAGCAGGGAACATGATTCATCACCTTAGCAAATATGGGCAGGTGCGAGGTCTTGAAATTGACCCTCGTCCTGTGAAACAAGCTTTATTGCGTGATTATGATATTTACCAACAGGATGCTACACAAGGAATAGCATTTACAGATAACATGTATGATGTAGTAACTGCCTTTGATGTTATTGAACATGTGGATGATGACATGGCTATTTTACAAGAATCATATCGTATATTGAAACCACATGGTCATATTGTGGTAACGGTGCCAGCTTTCATGTGGCTTTGGTCGCATAATGATGATATTAATGACCATAAACGGCGTTATACAGCTGATGAACTAAAGGATAAATTAAAACTTAGTGGTTTTCAATTGAACCGAATCAGTTATAACAATTTTTTTATCTTTCCTCTAGCCGCCCCATTGGTCATGTTGCGGCGTGGAAACGAACCAGAATTAGCTTCTCATCATCTTGATGAGGATGAATATCAAGTAGAAATGGAACCTACTTCGCCTATTGTAAATAGTATTTTAACTGTTGTTGGAAAGATTGAGTCTCAACTAGCTCGATTAGTTAGTTTACCTTTTGGAACATCGCTTATTGCTATTGCTCAAAAAACTGAGGATATTACCACATAGGTAATGTTATATAGTGGGAATGACCAATTCACCCTACGTATAACTCATATCTAACATAGAACTAATGCAAATTTAATATTATTAATGTAGGATGCAATCATTAAACGATGTTACGCAGTACAGACTAGAGATATGTACTACTGACAGGCATCTTGCCTATCATATATGAAAGGAGATACAAATGAATTTTGATAAATATACAGAAAAATCACAACAAGCAATAATGAATTCCCAACATTTGGCACAAGATTATAATCATAGTGAAATTACTCCCGAACACTTATTGCTGTCTTTGTTACGGCAGGATGAGGGGGTTGTGCCACAGGTTGTGCAACGATTGAACGTGAATTTGCCAAATTGGATATCACGTTTGGAGCAGGAGTTAAATCGCCGTTCCAAAATGTTTGGTGGGGGGCAACAACCAACCTTTAGCCGAGCCACTTCTGATATTTTGCGGCATGCTGAACGTGAAGCAGATAAGATGAAGGATGATTATGTCAGTACCGAACATATTTTCCTTGCCTTTGCTGATAAAACGCATGACTTTCCGTTTAATCGTGATGCCATTTTACAAGTACTAACTCAAGTGCGTGGACATCAACGCGTGACCAGTCAATCCCCCGAAGATACTTACGATGCCTTAACCAAGTACGGTCAAGATTTAACCGATTTGGCTCGGCGAGGGAAGATTGACCCAGTGATTGGGCGTGACAAGGAAACTCGACGAATAACGCAAGTTCTTAGTCGACGTACCAAAAATAATCCAGTCTTAATCGGCGAGTCTGGTGTGGGAAAAACTGCTGTTGTTGAAGGATTAGCTCAACGGATTGTGAATGGTGATGTACCAGAAACATTGAAAAATAGAACTCTGTTTGCTCTTGACATGGGTTCCTTGATTGCTGGAGCAAAATTTCGCGGTGAATTTGAGGAAAGACTCAAAGCAGTTTTGCATGAAATAGTCAGTAGCGATGGGCAAATAATCCTTTTCATTGACGAACTGCATACCGTTGTCGGAGCGGGTGCAGCCAAAGGAGCAATGGATGCTAGCAACATGCTCAAACCGATGTTGGCACGTGGCGAATTGAAAACCATAGGTGCAACTACCCTCGATGAATATCGCCAACATGTCGAAAAGGATGCCGCCCTAGAACGCCGATTCCAGCCCGTTTTGATTGATGAGCCAAGCGTGGAAGATACAATTAGCATTTTGCGTGGCTTGAAAGAACGGTACGAAGTCCATCATGGAGTGCGTATCCAAGATAGTGCTGTCATTGCCGCGGCTATGCTTAGCGAGCGTTATATCAGCGACCGATTCCTGCCCGATAAAGCAATTGATTTGATTGATGAGGCGGCTAGTCGGCTTCGGACAGAAATTGACAGCAAACCGACCGAACTCGACCAAATTGACCGTGCTATCATACAACTTGAAATTGAACGGCAAGCTCTCAAAAAAGAAAAGGATAAAGCAAGTCGAGAACGTTTGGCAAAATTGGAAGAAGAACTAGCTGACTTAAAAGAAAAGTCAAATGGGCTGGTGGCTCGCTGGCAAAATGAGAAAAATATAATTAATTCTCTACAACAAACTAAAGAACAAATTGAGCATGTTCGAGTACAAATGGAGCAAGCCCAACGACAAACAGATTATGAACTAGCATCTCGTCTTGAATATGAGAGCTTACCTAACTTGGAAAATCAATTAACTGAACAAGAGAAACGATTGAAGGAAATCCAAGCGAAGGGTCCGCTTTTAAAAGAAGAAGTTGATGACGAGGAAATCGCTCAAATCGTGGCTCGTTGGACAGCTATCCCTATGGCGACACTTCTCGAAGGGGAAGTACAAAAATTGGTCAACATGGAAAGCAATCTCCAAAAACGAGTCGTGGGACAAAATGAAGCAATCGAGGCTATATCGAATGCGGTGCGACGTAGTCGAGCTGGTCTAAATGACCCTAATCGCCCCATCGGTTCATTCATCTTTTTGGGTCCAACAGGAGTCGGTAAGACCGAACTTGCTCGAGCCTTAGCCGAATTTCTGTTCGACGATGAACATGCAATTGTCCGCATTGACATGAGTGAATATCAAGAACGACATACTGTCAGTCGCTTAATCGGGGCTCCACCAGGTTACATCGGCTATGACGAAGGTGGACAATTGACCGAAGCTGTCCGCCGTAAACCGTACAGCGTAGTCTTGTTTGATGAAATTGAAAAAGGGCATACCGAAGTATTCAATTTGCTTTTGCAGATGTTGGATGACGGACATTTAACTGATAGTCATGGGAGAACGGTTAGCTTTAAAAATGTAGTGGTGATTATGACCAGCAATATCGGCGGGCATATCATTCGAGAATTGGGCATGACAGAGGCAAAACCAAAAGTGATGAATGCTCTTCGAACCCATTTCCGCCCTGAATTTCTAAATCGGGTTGATGAAGTGATTATGTTCCACAACTTAAGCAAGGAACATCTGTTATTAATTGTGGAAATCCAATTGAAACGGTTACACCACCTGCTTGCCAATCGTAAACTTAATATCGAATTGACCGACAAGGCGACTCATCTTTTGGTTGACATCGGCTACGACCCACAATATGGAGCTCGTCCCTTGAAGCGTGCTATTCAACGCTATTTGCAAAACCCGTTGGCATTAGCATTGCTTGAAGGAAATTTTGTCGAAGGGGATACGATTTTGGTTGATTTGCATGATGAGGAGTTTGTTTTTACCAAGAAAGTAAAATAGCTATAGCCAAAATTACTGGAGCGACAAAACATGCTTTTTCATGTCAAAGCAAGTTTTGAACATCCCTGATAGTAAGGGCGTATAGCCATACGCCCCTACAACTAGCATTGAACAGCCCTAACATGCTAAGGGGTTGCTCCTCGTTGAAAAACCACTTGCCATGATGGCAATATATCTTGTGCTAAATCAGGACATTCATTTCCTGATAGTTTGTTTACATTCTTAGCAATGGCATTAGGCATGCCTAGTATTTCTATTTGGTAGATTTGACCTGGTTCCATTTGAAAATCGGCATAACCTGGTTCAAGGGGTGACTTTAATCCTGTAAATACACGATTTTGCCCACCCGTCCAACTTACCATAATACTTATCCCCGACTCACCTTCGCCATTAATCCCATTGACATAAATCTTGAGTAAGCCATCGCTTTTATCATCACAGAGAACCTCAAAATATGCCAATCCAAAAGGCGAATTTGGACTAAGTGTAGGTGTAACGGTGGGAAATGGTGTACTTGTCGGCGTAAATGTTGAGGTTGATGTTGACGTATAAGTCGGCAAAGGTGTTGCTGTGTGAGTTGGAATCGGTGTTGCTGTATTTGTATCGTTAGCAGTTGGCATGGGGGTTGCTGTATTAGTTGGGGTGGGAGTTACCGTTTGCGTATCTGTTGGCATGGGAGTATTTGTCGGTGTAGGTGTGAGTGTAGGGCTTGGCGTGTTTGAAGGAGTAGGTGTTATAGTTGGGGTATGAGTTGGTTTAGGGGTTGGAGTAATAAAGTATGCTTTGAGAATCGGCGGCGTTTCGCCTAAAGCTACAGCAAGATTTACTAGAGAACGAATGTCCTTGAGGTCTGATTCGGTATAGATATGTTTTTCAGCTAAATTGACAATTGTAGTATGGATATTTTTATCCCGCAACCGAGCCAGACGATTTTGTGCTTTCAGCAAGTCGTTATCATAACGATAAGTAGCACCAATAAGCACGGTGTATAATTCTTTATCTGTTGGATTTAATTGGTCGGGGCGAGTGTATGGATTAAATGGATTGACGGGATGAATATACCAGGTATAGATTAGGGATGCCATCAACCCAATCACACATGATATAAAAAAACCACCAAGCCACCAATCTTCTTCATGCTTCATAAATATTTTGTTGGAGCCGCAAAACTTTGGAGTGAAAAAGCTTGCTTTTTCATGTCAAAGCAAGCTTTGACCCTCCATAAGATAGACTCCATAAGAATAAACTTTGATGCTCCGAGTTGTAGTTGGAAATCGCCGTTTAAAACGGATGAGTTGCTTGAAATACAACAAAATATGAATAATGTCCCCAGCAAAGAGCATTGGCTCCTTGACCTGCTACGCCACTGTTCCACTTTGCTCTGCACTCGCCCTCGCTACCACAATAGCCAGCTTGAATCAGCCAAGGGATGGGGATTTCCCAATCATTGGTACTTAATTTTTGTGTCTGTTCGCTACTGACAGGGTTACCCAATGGATATTCTATCACCTGAATTGCAGCACCATTTTTAACCAATTCTATTTCGGCAAGTTTTCTGCCGTAATGAAGAAATGGCTCATCTTTATCACCAGAGGTAACATTGAATTGATTAAATGGTGGGTCGCTTATTTTAGCACCTTTTAATTGATTGCCGTTTACATCTTGTACATCAATAAAAATATGATGATTGCCCAGGCAACCGCCATTTTCTTGCTTGGTCAACATCTGTATTTGTGCTATCTTAAAATCAACCGCAGGCGGTGGTGGCGGCGGCGTATTTGTTAGTGGCATAGGTGTAAATGTCATGGTTGGTGGCGGCGGCGGTGGTGTATTTGTTGGCGGCACGACAGCTGCCTTTACAGGTGGAATAGGTGTATCTGTTGATGGGACTGGTGTATCCGTTGGCGGAACAGGTGTATCCATTGCTGGAACGGGTGTATCTGTTGGCAACGGGGTATGTGTGTTAGTTGGTGGAATAGGAGTATTCGTTGGCAATGGGGTATGTGTCGAAATATACGACAACATATTTTCTGTACCTGTTCCCATTGATTCTGCTAAACGGATGACATTTTTCAAATCAGTATCATTTTTATCTCGCCCTTCTTGAATGTAACGGTCTGCTAAAAAAGAAACGTATTGGGCAGGATTAGGTATATCTAACTCTTGCAATCGTTTTTTTGATTTTTCCATGTCATTATCAACCGCATACTCAGCCGCAACAAGTTTAACAAATTCTTCTGTTTCATCGGGAGCCATGTCACCAATCTGACCAGTTGGGCTTTGTGCTGGGAGTAGCACCCAACCAACTACCAACCCTGCAACGATAGCTAAGAAGCAACCAATAGGTACAATTGAAATAATAATTGCCAAGCGTCGGTCTATTTGTCTTAATCTTTTCATGTAATTACCTCATGAGTAAAATGTATATTGGAGCGAAAAAGTTTGCTTTTTCATGTCAAGGCTAGCTTTAACGCTCCATGGTTTGACCATCACATGCTCTAAACTTCAAAGAATGTTTCGAGCCTCGGTGTCCGTTCAAAATGTTGAAAATATCGTTGGGCAAATTCAGCCTTAGTGCAATTATGTTTTTGAGTGCCAACCTGTTCTAAAACATAAGCAGCAGCAATCGAGCCAACTTGCCCTGCTTCCTGCCAGCCTAATCCTTGCCCGTGTCCCGCCAATAATCCTGCTCGGTAGGCATCACCTACACCCGTTGGGTCAGCAATGCGTTCTACAGGAACAATCGGTACATGGAAGCGTTCTCCTTCGGTATAAATGGTTGAGCCTTCTTTTCCTCTAGTTACAATCAACACTTTAACCATGCCTTTTAAGGTATCTAAACTTAGACGTGTTTTATCTTTTATTAATTCAAGTTCATAATCATTGGCAATCAGCATGTATGCTCCATCAATCCCATGCCGTAATGTATTACATGTCGAACGTGGTATTTGTTGACTTGGGTCATATACATAAGGTATATTAAATTCTTGACATTCATCAACATACATGTCCATGGCATCAGGAGCATTGGGTGAAATAATTGCTAACTTAACTTGCTGGTAATCTTGCTCATGGAAATGGATTTCACTTGCCCGCCCCATCGCCCCAATGAAAAAACTGGCAATTTGGCGGTTTTGTTGGTCAGTTGAGACAAAGAACGAAGAAGTAAATTCGTCTTCAAAAAATTTAATGCCTGACACGTCTACCCCTACGTTTTGCAATTGATTGATATACGTTTCAGCATCATTTCCTACAGAAGCCATGAGAAGACATGGATGCCCGAGTAAAGCCATTGTGTAAGCAATATTTCCAGCCACACCACCATTCAGGCAGAAGATGTTCAGTGAAACTGCCTGGAAAAGACATAATATAATCAAAAGCCACTGAGCCTGTAATAGCTATGGTCATAGAAATTAGCCGTTGGAAGCCCCCGACTTCTAATCGGAGGAGGAAAACAGCTTGCCTCCTTATAAATATGGATAAATATTTCGCAGAATCGATTCTGCAAGCCCCGACATAGAGAGGTAAGATCCACCATCTCCATAGGGAGAGAGGGGACGAATAATTACGTAATTATTCACTCCCATTTTTGTTAGTAGACCCCAACCCCCAGCCCCTTCCCCTACGAAGAAAAGTGGAGTAAGATTCCCCCCTCTCCCTGTGGGGGAGGGGTTAGGAGTGGGGGTGAACGGTTATATAATTACACAAGGATGGTAGCACACTGAAAAGTTTTTGTCAAACAATACGGTTACTCTAAACTAATGCACTCTCATGCCCTGAATCCCTAACAAAAATGCATGACGATTTCACTAATTCGGGTGCTTTACGAATAAACTTAATCGGTACAGTGTCAGGTGATAAACCTAAAATGTTTATGTCGGCATGCGGGGCAGTTTTTAATGTTTCTTCGAATGGACCCGGTAGGACATAAAGTTCGGTCATGGATGGCAAGCGAGCTTCGCTACTGATATGTTCAAGAAAAGCATAAAGACGTTGATATTCTTTATCTGAGTCATCTCCTGCAACAGTAATAAGATTGATTTTGCCTTCCCAATTTAGTCGAATGTGTAAGGCGATTAAGATGGCTAAATGCTTATTGGGGCTTTTATCACGCAACCACAAATTTATGTTTTGTTGCATGCCAAATGCCATGCGGATATGTTGATGAAGGATGATTACGCCCATAGAACATTTTGAGGCGATGTTAGTCAAATTTTTTATTACAGAGTCATTTTCCTCTTCATAACCCATTGTTAGAAATAATGTATTTGGTCGAAATGCTCCCCCTCGCAAAGTTTGGATGACTACTTTTGAACCAATGAGAAAATCTTCTTCTTCAATGACCACCGAATTTACCAAGATATGGGATTGAAGAGGTGCAAGTAATTCATCCATTGCTAGTTGCTTTTCCTCAACAAGTTCCTCTGCGGTGATAGTGAAAGCAAATATACTTCCCGATGGATAGGTCATGCTACGGATAAACATTAACGGTCCCGCCCAAATGCTCGGTTTTTCAACGGGAATCAATAAATCTGGTTTCCAAGAAATTTGATGTTTAGGGAACCTTTCTGCTAAACGTGAGGCTCGTTCGGCTAAAACTAAGAACATGCCGCCTCGAATGTCGCCCCATTCTGCATCCAATTCTCGGCGGGCAAACCAGACATACAAAAGTATGATGATGACTATTCCCACTCCACTAAATATTGGGTCAATCAATAACATCATGAACAAACAGCCTAATGCTCCAAAAAGAGATACAAAACGTGGTATCTCAAATGTAGGGCGAAAACTGATGATATGCATGCTTTGTTGGATGAATACCACCAAATTTAATACGCCGTAGGTGATTAAGAAGAACATGGTTATTAATGAAGCAAGTTTGTTCAAATCAGCTACTAAAATAGAAATGATAATGATTACCCCTGTAAAAATAGTCGCGTTTCGAGGTTCATTTGTTTTGGTCTTTGCCGCTAATATTTTATAGAAGGGAATAGTTTTGTGTTCAGCTAGTGCTTGTAATAAACGTGGGGCACCTAGCATGCTGCCTAATGCTGATGAAAATGTTGCTCCCAATATACCAGCTATAATGATTGGACCCCACAAAGCACTGTCCACCATGAACATCTGATTTGCACGCAATTCATCAGGCGTGCCTATTAGAGCGGCAACGTAAGCCATCGCTATGTAAATTATCATAGTGATAAAAATCGAACTCATTGTTCCGACTGGAATTGCTCGGCGTGGATTTTTTAAATCGCCTGACATGTTTGCTCCAGCCATTATACCTGTTACGGCAGGGAAATATATAGCGAATACTTCCCAAAAAGTGGCATCCTCAAAATTGCCGATATATACTATTTCGGCGTTTGGTGGACGCGGGGAAAATAAAAATGATAATATTGAAAGTGCCATTATGCCCATGACGATGTACTGAATACGGATGGCAAAAGCGGTGCTGATATATGAGATGGTGAGCAACGCTAATGAAGCTACCATCGCCACTAGAATAAAGTCATGCGAGGGAAATGCCTTTATCCATCCTTCGGTAAAACCTATTACGTATAATGCTGCTGAAAGGGTTTGGGCGATATAAAGTGGAACTCCAATACTGCCACCTGCCTCTAAGCCTAGCGATTGTGAGATTATCGAATATGCTCCCCCAGCTCCGATTTTAATATTTGTGGTGATGGATGAAATTGATAAGCCCGTACAGATGGTAATTGCCTTTGCAAACAAGATAATTACAACTGTCCCGACAAATCCTGCATTTCCCACGACCCAGCCAAGCCGAAGATACATGATTACTCCTAAAATTGTTAGCACATCAGGCGTGAACACTCCACCAAATGTGCCGAATTTATGAATTTTAGGTTTCTCATCGCTAGTTGTGAATTGAGTAAAAATATCTTTTACTCTTGCTATCATGCTTAATTGTCTCCCTTATTTCATTCAACTGTTTTAACCAAGTTTACCACAATTTTTCTCTATTACAAACTTTTCTGGCGATTTACAATTCAGGCAATTTAATTATTTTACAACTCTAAATCCAAAATGGTCATTTCCTCGAGTTACATCTGTATTGATACAGTCACTAATCTTGCACATTATATCAGGTCTAGGCCATGCTCCGTCAATTCTAACCATTGAGTCCACACTTTCATCTTCAGACGTGTTCGGATTTAGCCGACAACCGAAATGACCTGTATCTACTGTTCTTGACCATTCAGCAACATTCCCTGACAAATCGTAGACACCATAAGGATTTGGTGCAAATGTGGCAACAGGTTGAGGATGTCCTTTGTGTTTTCCATCACTGCGATCATTGCCCCCGTTATAAACTACATTACCGCTATTTATAGTACCGTCATTTGTTGCATACACCCAATCTTCATTTCCACCTTTTCCTGTCCATTGCAATTCTTGTAAACTCGGCAATTCATATCCATAAAAATCAACAAATGCTTTTGCCCCGTAGTATTGAACATGATTAACGGGCCAG
Source organism: Anaerolineaceae bacterium 4572_78 (assembly GCA_002084875.1). Classification (GTDB taxonomy): domain Bacteria; phylum Chloroflexota; class Anaerolineae; order 4572-78; family 4572-78; genus 4572-78. The sequence goes on from NBMH01000068.1 coordinate 14,253, forward strand.
CGTTGTACTTCTTCGAATGAAGGCAATTCACAATCCAAATCCAGATGCCCTGCAAAAGTTATATTATCCTTAACGCTTCCATCAGCATTATAAATATCTTTGCTAAAAGTAATAATCTCCTTTCCATCAAGTTCTACTCCAGCAGGCCAAAACTCATGAAATTCACACCAATCGGTTATCTTATCAACAACATTCGGATAAACCGCTTTATCAAAATAAATTTCCCAATTGACATCACTGGGGTTTACGACACTGAACATTTTCTGCTCACTATCATATTCAATCATGCACCTGTTTAACGGGTTTTCCATTTCCCATAGTTTAAAAACGCCATCTCTATCATGATCTTTTATCACTCGATAACCTAATATATTCATCATTTGATTACCGTTTTTATCATAAATTAACAGGTTAGTGGCTCCTGTTGCAGGACCAACAGTAATCATATTTTCACATAATGCCGCATTTAAAAAATCCACATACTGCTGATTGGTTATCTCTGTTTTTGCCAGTGTAAAAGGCTCAACATTTTTCCCGTCTCCCGGCACATCAACAAATTCAATCGCTGAGACATCTGATGTTTGATTATCCACATCATTGGTTTCAACATTAGTAGCATCAGTAGTTTGCCCATCATCTGCATCTGCATCAGTCACTGAATACCTTGCTATTCTAAAACCATGATGGTCATTACCGCGATTATCAAATGTATAATCACGTGCAGCTGTCCCGAGTGGTGTCTGGTGATAGTTCCATGCACCTCCTCTCTTGCATCTTTCATCAGAGCCATCCAATATGATAGGATTTGTTGCAGGTGTCATGTCGAACGGCTCATAATTGTCTTCTACCCATTCCCACACATTACCACCGAGATTATATAAACCATAAGGATTAGGGATACCTTCTTTTACATTATGACGATGATGTGTTGCAGGTTTTGCTTGTTCTTCATTCCAGTTTGCATTTGATACATCAATGCCATCATGTACTGCATAAAAAAAGTTTTGCCCTCCTTTTGCAGCATATTCCCATTGAGCTTCTGTTGGTAGTTTTATATCATAATAGAGTGTAAAAGCTTTTGCTCCCCACCAACGGATATATGCTACAGGATAGTTGGAAACATCTTCCAGTGTCGGCAAGTTCTGAAGTTCAGACCAGTTAGAATAGTCATTTTTTAATTCTGATGTATCCAACTGTTTTGGAGTTGATGTGTAGTCATAGTAGTTACATACCTCATGCCAGTCAAAATCAGTATGGGGATCCTTTACATAAAAAGGATTTTCTCTGGATTCATCAAAACCTATAAAAGCAATATTCAAAGGATTTTCAGGCTCAACAGTGCCAGTAAAAGCACCATCTCCGTCACCCATGCCCTGAGCATCACCATCAGCATTATCGTGATCTTTCATAACTCTGGTACCACTAAGCTCATATAAACCTTTTCCAGCATACTCAGATGAACTGCTCCCAACAACCTCTATGGTTTTTCTTGTTTCATTAATTTCTATCAAGCCATCTTTGTAGGCATTACTCAAAAATTCAGCAAACTGTGCAGTTGTAACTTCAGTTTCACTCATTTCAAAATTGCTTAAAGTTACTTCATGCTCTGTCGCTGTAATATTTTTTCGGGCAGAATTGATACTATTATCCCCCATTGTAAATGTGCCACCAGGAATTGATTTAAATACTATTGAGGAAGGGAGTAATGGTGTTGTTGATGTTTCACTATTATCACTGTTTTCATTTGGTTGTTGACAACTCACAATTAACATACTGATAATGCTCAAAATCAAAAATAAAACTTTTATTTTCTTCTTATTCATAGTTATAATAGCCTCCATAAAGAAGTATCCTTTTTCAGCAAAATCCGATTCAGTTAGTCCTGAAAGTGGGACATCAAACTCTCGTAATGATTTAGGTGGCATGTTTTGCACCTTCAAGGAACAAAGCAGGGAGTATTGTTATGCTAAATTTTTTGTGGCAAAAGAGGCTCTAGCTTTTGAAATAGGTCAGGAATATTTTCCGTGGTAAACTGCCAAACCAATTCAATATCAAGTTGTTGCCTCATCGTCCCAATTCATAAATCACCTTTGCTGTCCTTAAAACTTCACGTCGTCGTATTCAATTATGACAGTCCTGAACTGATTTTTTTGTAAATACATCAACATTTCTGTTAAGTAATTGTTGTAATTCATCTTGAACATGCATAAGGTCAAACAAGTTTTTCTTTGATTTGGGGGCAAATGTGATTATAATATCAACATCACTTTCAGGCTTAAAGTCATCACGCAAAACTGAACCAAAAAGAGCAAATTCAATAATTTGCCATTTTTGACAAAATGCGTTAAGTTGTTCATTCTTAAGTGTGAAATTTTTTAACATTTCCATGTAAATGTTTGTAGCATAAATGCATGTTAATGTCAAGTTCGGTTGAGAAGTAGGGCTGTTCAAAACTTGCTTTGACATAAAAAAACAAGCTTTTTCTCTCCATTGTGCAACCACATGATTGAAAATCATGAGGAGTCTATAAAAAATGAAAGCAAAAACAAAATATCGTTATCGTTTAACATTTCGTAAAGGAAATAAAGTAAAATATGTTGGGCATCTTAGTGTAATTACCGTTTGGACACGAGCATTTCGGCGAGCAGGTGTACCCTTAGCTTACTCACAAGGATTTAATCCCCAAGCCCGTCTCCAATTTGCGGCAAGTTTACCACTTGGTTATATCGGTTCGGCAGAGTTGATAGATGTTTTTCTAAAAGAGGCGGTAGATGAAGCCGACATGTTACATCATGTCAATGATACTTTGCCAACAGGATTTAAACTTCATGCAATAGAAATGATTGCCCCAAATAGTCCTTCAACTCAAAATGAATTACGACAAGCTAATTATAATGTTACAGTTGAAACAGCTACCTCTTCTGCCCAAATAGAAGATAAAATTAAAGACATATTGTTAGCTGATAAGATTATGCAAATACGTACCAGACGTAAAAAAGAGGAAACATATAATTTGCGTCCTTTATTACATGATTTGTCATTGGTACATGCAAAAGACCAAGCAAAAGCTAAACCTTTTGCACCCCAAGATGTAACTCTACACATGCAGTTGTCTGTAGGGCAGCATGGCAATTTGCGTCCTGAATCGGTCTTGAAGGCACTTGATTTGGATATGAATTGGTATGAGATTGAACGCATGAAGCTGATTTTTTAGAGCATAACGAACGCCTAAAAGTTCAACTTTTCAACGAGTTGAACTTCTAAAATGATGTTAGATAATTTTCAACATGTGGCACCCATTCAGCAATTAATGTCCTAGCTCGTTTTTTATCAATGATTTTCCGTACATGCTTTCGCTCAATTTGCGGTGAGTCTGGTTCAAATAGTGTCTCGTTAAAATGAGGTATTTCCCTGATAACATTATGCAGTTCAATAGCAAATCTGATGAAATTCGCTGGGGTAATGACGTTTTTTAATTTAGTTAATAATACCTCAATTTTCTCTTGAAGTTGTGATTGTTCACTAGGATTCAAATTTGATTGCTCATGAAGCACACCTTCCAAGAGAATTTCGTTACTTCGTTTTAATTGTGCTAAAGTTATTATTGGTGGTTGAGAAAAAAATTGATTCGAATCATTCCCCGTTGAAGGTGCGGAGTTGTGGTAGGGTAACACCGAATCAACATCGGCAAGAGTATTTTTGTCCAAGCCAGTCAATATTTCATGATGGGCAAAACCAGTTACATTATAACTTGCCCAATAATATGGATGTGGATTAATATCATGCACATGACGCATTGCTGTTTTCATGGCAATAGCAGGAGATTTGCCTGAAATAATTTCTTTGTAAAAGGTGAATAACAAACGACGATTTAATAGTTCATCTCCATTCCACAAACCCGTTACCATCACCCTAGCCCCTACAGCCATCATCGCTAAATGTAAACCGATATATTCCTCACTTGTCAAATAAGCTATCTGTTCTCTACGACAAGTAGATAATGTAACCAAGTAAGTACGTTCTAACCACAATTCTTCAATAATTTTCTGAATGGTCAATATTCCACCCGCTAAATATAATCCCGATGTATTTGGTTCTAGTGCTTGAAAATCACCATGATGACCAAAATGAATTATGCGGCGATTGCGAGCTTCATTGAGTACTTTTTTAGATGTAGCTGCATTCCCTTTCAGAACTTTTGTCTTTGAGCCAATGTACTTAGCCAGCATATCAGCTTCGGGTAAGACATGAGGGAAATAATTTTCCGAATTTCTATCGCCAGGTGAAGCCACCACTAAAAATGGTTGAGTTGTAGCTAAAGGGTGGTCAGCATGTTGTGAAGCAATGCTGTTATATTCTTGTTTCCACAAAGCATAAAGCATGCCGATATTTGGCGTAACTGTGATGGTATATTCATCCATAGCATACTTGTGTGTATCGGGATTGCAAGCAACGGCAAATGGTAAAAGATGCAATTTGCCAAAAGGAGCAATAACAAGGCGTTCGTCTTCTTCATCAATATATTCGTTTAGGGGGTCAATGACTGCCAAATACCAATCATATAAAATTGTTTGGCGTTTATAGCGATTTGGACTGCGACCTACTCCTGTTGGTATTTCAATGTCATATACCCAAGTTGTCATGTCATCAATTAGGCTATCATTTAATTCTGGCAAATGCACATATTGAACCCCATCGTGTTGCACCAAGAAAGCACACCAACATCCCTTACCGAAACGATAATAATTAACAATTGTCGCTCGCAATGCTGATGCTAATTCGCAAGCATCGTCCAGAGAAATTGTCATGGTATTTTGAGAAGCAGTCAAGGCAGGATAATCACGGTGTAGACTATTCCAACGCAATATCTCATCACTCTGCAATTCCTGAACTTTCTCCTTATTTTTTTGGAGTTTTTCTTGATGAAACACATCGCGTACCGAATAGTCAGCTAGGTTAAGGTCGAGTTGAATACGTGCGGCTTTATCTTGTACATCACTGATTTGCTCTAACTCATTGCCAAACTCCTTATAATTTTTGTTCGGTTTGATTTGTCCCGCCAAACGAATAACGAAATCTCGCCCTTGAGCGAACGTAGCATGTTCAAAAGCGGTAGCTACATCCCCAACCAACAAGGAAGCATGCACTAAGTTGGTATAGATGGTGGCATTTTTCGAGATGGTTTTGGAGTTATTAATCAGCGATACAGATTTTCCTCGCATGTATTTTATCGACTCATGAAAGGTGGTATATTTTGCTTGGGCTTCGGAAAAATCCCGCATGTGATAGTAAAAAATATTCCCCAAAGCAATAGCTACTAGACGGCAAAGTTCAGGATGGGTTTTTGTAGAAAAGGTTTCAAGTGCCTGTTGGTAATGATAAATAGCTTTTTGAAGATTATCAGGCTCATCGCTTGATATGTGAGCATGGTATATTTGACCGATAAAATAATTTGTCCATGCCCATTGAAATGGAAATGTGTTTTGGTTTCTAAATTCAAACGCCAAGTTAAAATATTCAATTGATTTTTGGAGATATGGTGGTTGGTCAATGCTAAGGGTAGCATAATATACCGCCAAATCATTTTGTATTGTTGCCCATTCATTCGGGAACTGCTGACGGGTAAAAATCTTTAGAGCTTCGTCGTAGTATTGCATTGCCTCTTCAATATTTTTGCTATGGTTTCCACTCCGACTGATAAGAAGCATGCTACCAATTACTTGATAAATTTCAGCTTTTTGGGGTGAGGAAGGTAACGTATTTAGCTGTCGTTTGGCTGATTGAATAGAGGTATCCATAATGCTTGAATATTGTTTAGTCAGCCAATTTCGCATTAGTTCTGACTGAATATCAGGCGTAATGTACGTTTTTTTATCTATACATGCCGCCAACTTGGCGATGGGCAGGGCATCATCAGCATCTCCGACGGATCTTTGCAACCAGTAATATCCGCCGAGCATGATAGCTACGATAGATAGAAATATACCGATTGCCCAAGCGATACCCCAATAAGCCCAGATGGCAGGAGCAACAGCCAGGGTGAGAATGATAATTACGAAAACAATAGTGTTAGATTGTTGGTCATCATCAATTTGTGTCATATTTATTTTTGTCTTTCCTCAATAATTGGGGAGAATAGAAAAATCCTCTAAAATTCTTAATACTATTTAAATTAGAATCATAAATATTCAGTTTTCAAATTCGGAATAATTCTAACATGCAAAAGGCAATTTAGCGAATTTTGTTGTAGTATACTGAACAAGGGCATAAATATAGCGTAATTATTCACTACCACTCATTAATAAACCCCACCCCCGACCCTGTCCCATATTCCTACATGTTTTACCTGAAAAATAGCATTGAACAGCCCTGGGCTAGGGGTGGGGGAGTACAATCCCTAAGCTGGGGGTGGTCGTTGAGGATGAAGATGAAAGTTCTGTTTCCAATTGAAGACAATGTCCGACAGGAAAAAGGGATAAATCAGCAGGTGAAAAAGTATAAGTTGTCCAATCTGTCCAATCTGTCTTATCTGGCTGACATAAATTGTTTGTATTTTCATTGATAGAAGTGCGTACCCGTATGGTAACAGTAGTACTTGCTGGTTGCATTGATTCCCATGTGAGACTTTGCCAAGCGACTCTATGGTTGGTGTTATAGGGCATGGTATACGTCCCATTGGTGTAAAAATGAGGATTGCCACCTTGAACATCGGGCCAATGTGCCATGTAAATATCGCTTTCGCCATTTCGATAGTCTTCCCAAACGGCATGCACCATGCCACTGTTATCCACCACTAAATGAGGGTTGCTCTGTTTTGCTTGACCTTCATCATCATTGACCATCAAATTTGTTCCCCATGTTGAACCGCCATCGTTTGAAATAGCGAAATAAATATCCGCATTGCCATGCCGATAATCCTGCCATATTACATATACATTACCTTGATTATCAATCGCCAAACTCGGATTATCACGTACAGTGCTGTCGGGGTCAGTCTGAACGGGACGAGCATTTAATTTAACCGATTCACTCCAGCCATCGCCGCCATCTGCATGAGCAAAATAAATCTCAAATTGACTGTCGGCATAACTTCGCCATGCCAAGTAAATCTTACCTGTGTTGTCAGTAGCAAGTTTTGGGCTGTCCTCAAAACTAATTTGACCATCATCGTCATCGTTAATAATTATATTGGGTGTCCATGTTTGTCCCATGTCTTCTGATTGTGAAAAATAAATATTGGCATCCCCACTACGATTATCTTGCCAAGCTACGTAGATTAATCCATTTGAACCGACTGTTACGCTGGCTGAATCTTGAAAGGCATCGCTCTCATCATCGTTAATTTTTATGGCAGGATACCAACTTTTTCCTTTATTATCAGAATAGGAAAAGTAAATATCTGCGTCGCCGTTACGAAAATCTTGCCAGGCAGTGTACAGATTTCCTTGAGTATCAGCTACAATTCCACAATGACATTGATTTGATGATTGAGTATCGGTTGTTAGTGGCATGTTAGTTGTCCATGTTTTCATCGTTAATTTTGGTATGCGACAGCCATGTTTCCCCATCATCTATCGAATAGGAAAAATAAATATCGGCAGTTCCATCTCGTTCATCTTGCCAAATAAGATATAAATCACCGTTTTCATTAGCGACAATATAAGGATAATACTGCTCGATTCCAGCAAGCTCAGATGTAATATTTTTATTGGATGTCCAGCGTCGAGAAAGTGTCACTTGGCTTGAACCTTGAACAACCTCCGTCAAATCAAATGTGCCGTCCAAGAAATCGGTGACAGTACCGCTACCATGCGTTGTACGATTTACAGTGGTCCAAAAATCATACTTTTGAGGAATCCAAAAACTTAAGCTTTTGGATTCCTTGCGAGATAGTCCATTACAATCTCGACCGACAGGAACTGCTAATGAATTTGTGGAATCAATCTTTTGTTGATATAATTCCGACATAAAACTTTCTGTCATGGTTAAATTCGACAGATATAAAACTATAATAGCGAATACCGATAAGCGAATGGTAAAAGCTTTCATTTTAAACCTCCTGCTATACTCTGAAAGGAGTGCAAAAGATTTATCTTTTGTACTCCATAACGAGGAAAAATACTATCCCTGCACAAAAATAAATCCCGCCCAATAAAAAGGATGGTATCCTTGCTGTAAAGCGGTTTGTTGAGCATGTTGCAAAGCGGCCGCAACATTTAGGCTTTGTTCCGATGGCATTACACATTGATAAAAGTCTGTCATCAACTGAGCAGAGGCTTGGTCAGCCACAGGCCACAAACTGACAATTAATCCCGAAGCTCCCGCTGCTAAAAAGCCACGTCCCATGCCTAACAATCCGCCGCCGCGTGGCTGTCCACGTCCTGTTTGGCATGCACTTAGAATAACAAAGGGACGTTTGGGAAGTGTAATTTCCCGTAAATCTGCTACCGTCAAGCGTGAATCTGCCAACGACATCCATGAAAAGAAAGGGTTATCAGGTCGAAAAATGGCATGCGTTGCCAGGTGAAGTAAATGGCTGGTTTGACATGCCTCTCGAAACCGCTTGTGGGTAGCGGCTTGTTCCAACAAAAGATGTGTTTGCCAATTAGATTGCAAGGTAGCTTCAACTGCTTGCCCTTCTATTGTCGTATGAGGTAATCGTCCCTCATCAGAATAACCGATGATTAATGCATGTGGTTTATCATGTACGACAGGCATCTTTTGAGATGTGAGCAATACTTCGGTCGCAGAAAGATAAGTTAAACTGAAACGCTCTATTAAATATCGTTGCCCATCAAAAAAACCTGCAAATGGCAAATTATGTTCATTAGGCGGCACAATAAGAAACATAAAATCATAATCAGTTAAATAATCTTCAAGAGGTGCAATCAACGCTTGATAAAAACGGTTGAGATACGTTTGTGCCATGCCAAGACTTTTTTGTGATAATAGTTTGCTATGCCCATGCTCTATAAAAAATTGCCATGACTTTAACAAACGTTGGACAGCCTTTACAGAAATTAAATCAGGCACAAAATGAGTATGGTCGGAGGTGACTAAGATTGCTTGGAAATGTCCATCAACCACAAAATAATGCAGTAGGACATGTGATTTAGTAGGGGTTTCCCTACCGCACTCAAACAATCTTTTTTGTATTCGCCGCTCAAAATTTTGAGCGGTTTGAGATGTGAAACGAAACGACGATATCGGCACTTCGTCAGTAGTGGTTACATTCGTCATCCGCACCTGCCAGCGATGAGTCAATTCGGCGATTTGGGTTTCAATTTGCTGTACATGTCGGCGTAATTCTGTGACATCGATTTCAGGAAATTTTGGTAGTTCATCACTACGAGGATCAATCGGGTTATCTAATTTGCTTTGATGCCAATGCCATGCTTGTCGTAATGTCTCCAAATCATTGCGTAATTGTCGGTCAGTATCCGAAAGTGTAAAAGGTAGTGTTTCAAATAAATCAGGACGAGGTAAGGGAGCGGTATGTGCCATGTTGAGAATATAAAACAGTTCAGTGATTGCTCCCATTTTGTGACTGAGATGAATACTATCTTGATAAATCTGCATCTTATTATCTAAAAATCCTATCTGAAATTCGTCGAGAGGGAGTCTCATTCGTAACTGTTCAATCGTTTCAAGGGCAGTTTGATAATGATAACGTGCTTCGTACAGGTTACCCATTTTCTCTAATATTTTTCCTAACAGGTGATACGTGGCAATAGCAATTTCAGTGAGACTGTAGCCATCGGCGAGTGCCAATGCTTTTTTGGCACGATGATGAGCTATTGTCAAAGCAAGCTTTGACCCTCCAGGTTTCTCTACCTGACTGTCATGAGCGGCTAATCTACATGAAGCAAAAAGGATGTGAAGTCTAGCCGTTAAAGTCGGTAGTAGTGCCTTGTCTAAATTCTGTTCAATATTGGTAGCTAAACTTTGAGCCTTGTCATAGTTTCCTTGTTCTAGAGCTAAAAATGCTCGTTCCAAATCGAGCATGAACACTCGCTTATGAGCGGCACTTTGTTGGAAAATATTGCGTGCTTTACACAAACATGCTTCCGCTTTTTGATACGCCTGTAGTCGTTGATACCCCACACCTTGAATCATCAAAGCAAGTGCCTCATGCCAAAGTGTTACATCTTCTCGGAATGTTATTTCTGCGGCGGCGGCTAAGCTGATTGTTTCTTGCAACAAGTTCAAATCTTGGTAGACTAATGCTCGATATACGTTGACTACAGCAACTTCGTTTGGATTGGGAATCGCCACAAAAGTATTATGGGCATTTTCTAAATGATGTAAAGCAGTTTGATACTGTCCTCGCCGATAGGCTAATACTCCCAAATTAAGGTCAACTCGTCCCACTTCTTGGTCATAACCTGTTTGAGTCAGGGCAGTTTGAGCCGATATCAACAACTGTTCGGCAATATCAAATCTGTCAATTTCTTCCAACACATTTGCTCGATTGATGTCAACCCGTGCTGCTTGGATGGTATCTCCCAAATCAATAAATAAAACATGTGCTTGTTCATAAGATATAAGTGCCTGACTCATTTGCCCCAAACGGCGATAAAGGACTCCGATATTCATATCTAGTAAAGCTAAATACCGTCGAGCATGTTCGCCGATTGTTTGGCATGTTCGTCGAGCATGTTGAGCCAAATCGAGGGCAGTCTGATACTCACCTATTTCTTGAAGGGCGGCTAATTGATTGATTTGCAAACGGAGCGATTTCAAATCATGCCCCAAGTTATGACAAATTTTCTCGGCATGTTGAAAATATTCTAAGGCTTCTTGGTATTGATTTAAGAAAAAAAGGGCATTACCTTTTGCCCACAAAGATAAACTTTCTGCTTCAGGCAAAGCCAGCACATCCGCAACCGCACAGCAAATCTCAGCAATATCAAAGGCATGCTGGGCATTCCGAAGCATCTCATCATCCACTTTCTCCTTCAAGTGTTTAACTACGTCTAAGGAGAGATGAGAGTGTAATGATTCTAATTTGACAGACATTTCGTCTGTCCCATATTGAGCAGTACCATGCCAAGTGATTAATTCATTTACTACATCTTGTGGGCTTAGGAAATATTCAGTTCGTTGATAGCTATACAAGTCATTTGCCATTTTAATTGTAATGAGTACTGACCTGCCTCGATATTTTCGAGGGAAAAATAACCAAAATCGTCGATAACATCGTGAGAAACGATATTGCCGTTATTAACAAGATTAATCATGCCTTCTTCTGATAAAGAAATGGTATCTCCTGAAGGTAAAACTTGTCCTTCCAATTGCCACATATTTTCTTCAGCCATCGGTGGCTCAAGGGTTAAAACTATTTGATGTTCTTCGGTTTGATACATGGATTCTTGTTTCTCATCACCACGCAAAGCAAAAGCGGGTTTTGGTGTAGAAACGAATATCGCCTGTAAAACACGCTTGAACGGTTGAGTCATTTGTTCTAAAATTGATGGCTGTGGCATGATGGCAATCCCGTTAGCAATTTGAGTCAATTCTTGCCGACAGTGAAGGCATGTCTTGAGATGAACCTGAACAGATTTTCTCTCGGATTGGGCAAGTAAGCCCGATTGGTAAAGTAGCAAATCGTTTGGGGTTGAGCAACCACCTCGATAGAGTAGACCACTTAATAGGGCATCTAATTTTTTTAAGGCAGTTTTCTCATCAATATCATTCGTATGCTTAACGAACTGTCGAACGATATGCGAAGACTGTTTGTCGTTTTTTTGTAGTTGACCTGAGTTGGTATGTTTGTCCATGACGCTTTCCCTAATTGTAAAATTTGTTTGTCTGTAGCACGAACATATTGTCTGTGAAAGCATACAGGTAAAAATAGTTGTGCTACACGAACAGGCAAGATGCCCATCCCATAAACATAAGGTTAAAATCTTATGTAATGTTAACACCAAAAAAGGATTAGTTTTGTGAATACCATAAGCGGGTTTATGCCATAAACCCCTACATTAACACCGTTCACAAATGTAGGGGGTTGTGGCACAAACCACATGGTTTAAAATTACAATTCTTACCCTTAGCAAGTATAAAGTAATATTTTCATGAAGATTTTGCTAGATAGCGTCAAAGGTTGTTTGATTAGACCTGACAGGTTGTAACCGTTTACCCCAACCCCAGCCCCTTCCCCTACGAGGAGAAGGGGAGTAAGATTTTCCCCTCTCACTGTGGGGGATGGGTTAGGAGTGGAGGTCTACTAACAAGAAGGGGAGTGAATAATTACGACGGTTTCTAAAAACCTGTTAGGTCTGGACCCAAAATGCTACTCCCTATTTTTTACAAAAGTTCGTTTTTCAGTTGAGTAAGTATTTTTTCCTCAACATCCTGTCCAACATTGTCTGACTTTGACAATGAAACTGCCATTTCATAAACTTGTTGACGGAGTTCAGGATTTAATATTTCCTTCGTGGCTGAAACAATAGTTGACACTTCTTCAGGTGTAAATGGGGTGTTCATATCATTTTTGTTGAACATATTAAGCACCTTATCTTGAAGTTCAGTAAAGTTATGTCCTTCAAAAACAGAATAATCCTTAACAATATTCACCCAGATTTGGTGTCCTTCAGCCATTGAATACTCTTTATCAGATGTAACAATCATTACTGCTACGGCTGCATAAGACTCAGCCGCTGATTCAAATTTTATCGCCATTGAATTTCTCCTTGTGGAGTGCCAGATTTCATTTGGCATGCAGAATAAAATTCTGCGACTCCATTATAAAAATAAAAAGATATTGGGCGTAGATTATTTGGTCAGAATCTCTACCCCTGTTTCTGTTACACGAACGGTGTGTTCCCATTGAGCCGACAATTTACTATCTTTAGTAACGATAGTCCATTCATCAGACAATGTTTCCATTTCTCGTGAACCCTGATTAATCATTGGCTCAATAGTAAAAACCATGTTGGGGCGTAAAACAAGTCCTTGTTTTCGCTTGCCATAATGGGGAATATTTGGCGGTTCATGAAATTGCACACCTGTCCCATGCCCAACCAATTCACGCACTACCGAGAAGCCATGCCGTTGAGCATATCGTTGAATAATAAAACCAATATTACCAATATGTGCATTTGGTTTTACCTGTTCAATTCCTAAATAAAGACATTCTTTGGTAATACGAACTAATTTTTCAGCAAGAGGGGTCGTTTGCCCAATGATATACATCCGACTCGCATCGCCAAAGTAACCATTTAAAATCGTAGTAACATCAACATTGATAATATCCCCTTCCATCAAAATGGTCTGGTCAGGGATGCCATGACATATAACATTATTAATTGATGTACATGTACTTTTGGGAAATCCTTTATAATTTAGAGTGGCGGGCCAACCATCACATTCAACCGTGTATTCGTATATCCACTGGTCAATCTCATTTGTGGTAATCCCTTCTTGGATACGTTCCCCTACCATATCTAAAATTTTACTGGTTAATTGACTACTTTTACGAATGCCCTCTATTTGGGCTTCCGTTTTCATGACAATTTCTTTAGAGTCAAAATCTTCTTTTCGCCAAAATGACCGAGTTTTTCTCTTTTTACGCTCAGATTGCTCTGCTCGTTTTTTACCTTTACCCGACCAAGGAAGTGGTTTACGTATTTTCCTCATTATTCTAATTATCAGTTTTAACTTAACAAAATAAATGTATATTTCTAAATAGTAGCACAAATTTTTAAAGTAGCAAAATTGGCGAGTTATGTTTTAACTTATAGCAATTTCCATTACTTGTGTGTCAATGCTGCTACCCATTCCCAATTTGTTGGCACACCATATTTTGCAAAACTGTCTATCCGTTGCAGATATACTTCAGCCGCCTTGTCATCAGGATTAACGGTAATCACCTTTTCAAATTCAGCTCGTGCCAGCTCAAATTCCTGACGACGATAATGAAATATCCCTTGTTCGAAATTGGTTTGGGTTAGGAGTTTTGCTTGTCGGATAGCTTTTGGAGTGGCATCCATGACTTCAAAAATAGAAATCGGTTCGGTCTTGCCTTTGACCTGCACCATGTCTAAAAACCGAAACTGATATTTTTTGGGGTCTTTTAAACTGCTAATGGTTTCATCGCTGATAATCATTGAGGCACCATACATTTTAGTCAGACCTTCCAAACGTGCCGTTAAATTCACATTGTCCGAAAAAGCATCGCCCTGCATGCGATTTATTTCGCCGACCATGCCCACCATCATGTGACCGACATGAATACCAATCCCAATCTGAATAGGCATATAACCACTTTTTTTGCGGTCGATGTTATAATGAGACACCTTTTTTAATTTTTCGATGCCAGATTTGATGGCATCATCCGCTCCATTGGGGAAAACTGCCATGACCCCGTCGCCAAGATATTTTACGATGAATCCACCATATTCTCGGATGACAGGGCTAACTCGCTTTAAGTAAGCATTGACAAAATTAAAGTTTTCTTGAGGAGTCATGTCTTCCGATAGAGTGGTAAAAGAGCGAATATCAGAAAACATCACTGCCATTTCTTTGCTGACATGGTCGCCTAAATTAACATCAATAATACTATCCTTTTGCAGAAAATCGAGAAATTCATGTGGTACAAAGCGACTGTAAGCATGGTTCATTTTTGCCAATTGAAGATGTACTTTAACCCGTGTCAATAACTCCTCTTTGGAAAAAGGTTTGGTTAAATAATCGTTGGCACCAGCTTGAAAACCTAGTATTAAATCTGCTAATTGATTTTTAGCCGTCAGCATGAATATCGGCAATTCATGGGCGGGATAAGTTTTGCGTATCTTGCGACACACATCATAGCCCGACATGTGCGGCATCATCACATCTAAAAGCACTAAATCAAAATGGTAATCTGATTCAAAAAGGGCAAGAGCTTCGGGACCATAAGCCGCTTGTGTGACATGATAATTTTGTAAAGTGAGATGATTAGTAATAACTTGCAAATTCATCGGTTCATCATCAACCACTAACACATGATATTTCTGATTATTATTTGTCGCATTATCTTCTGTTTCAATAGGAACGACAATTGACTTGTCGGATTTATCGTCATGTTGTATGATAGATGAAATCAGAGGTGTAGGTGGAGATAGTTTTATATTATTATTTGCTAGAGGCAAAGTAAATGTAAAACGCGAACCGTGTCCTACTTTGGATTTCACCGAAATTTCCCCGCCATGCAATTCAACCAATTGTTTGGTGATGGCTAGACCAAGCCCTGTACCACCATATTGTCGAACCGTCGAGCCATCCGCTTGTTCAAATGATTGGAAGATGCGTTCGTATGAGTTTTTGTCAATGCCGATGCCTGTATCGGTGATGCTGATAGCTATAAACTCGTTGCCTGTTAAAGCAAGTTTTGACGCTCCTGAGGATATATGTTTATGGGTGCCATTATTTTCGGCATGAACACGACTAGCTGATACCACCACTTGCCCCGAATTGGTAAACTTGATGGCATTGCCAACTAAATTGTACATGATTTGCTGTAGACGATTTTCATCAGCCATGACAGGTGGCAAATTGGAACGAATCTTGTTGACCAGTTTAATCGGTTTTGTGCCTAGCAATGGCTGGGACAATGATAAAACAACATCGGCTAAACTCGACACACTGACAGGTTTCGTTTGCAACTCAAGTTGTTCATTCTTCATCCTAGAAAAATCCAGAATATCGTTCACCAAATGAGCCAATCGCTTGCCTCCTGAAACAATCATTTGTAAATTTGTAATGGTTGTTTGGGGCAATGCTCCAGTTGCACCATCAACAAGCGATTCTGCTAAGCCGATAATGCCATTTAATGGCGTTCGTAATTCATGGGAAGTGTTTGCCAAGAATTCATCTTTAAGATGGTCAACCCGTTGTAAGCGTTTGTTCAGTAATTCTGCCTGCTCCAAACGATGTGCCTGATATCGAATATAACCGCCCACAATCGAGATGATTACGAGGGTGTAAATTGTGTATGCCCACCATGTTTTCCACGGGGGTGGGAAAACCGTTACGACAATTGAGGTGTCTTGTTCATTCCATACCCCATCATTATTTGTACCTTTTACATGGAAAATATAGTCGCCAGATGGCAAATTGGTATAGGTCGCAAAACGGCGTGTTCCGACATAATTCCATGTTTTGTCGAATTTTTGAGGATAAAATAAATTAACACCATTAATCCCACCAAAGAACATTTCACCCGTCATGCTTTGGTGATATGCTCCAGAGGTAAATTCGTTACTTTGCAAACCATCTTTGGGGTCATAGTTCCGAAAAGTATCCGTTTTAGGATTAAATTTCGATAAACCTCGATTTGTGCTAAGCCACAAATTTCCTGATTCGTCGGGCAGTATGCCATGAATAACGCCGTTTGGTAGCCCATCTTTTGTAGTGTAGTAGTTAAATGTTTTGCTTTTTGGATTAAAGCGATTTAATCCGCCACCATCAGTCCCAAGCCACAAAATACCTGTTTGGTCTTCATAAATTGAAAGAACAGAATTGTTGCTAATACTATTTGGCATGTCAGGATTAACCTGATATCGAGTAAATTTTTCCGTATCTCGATGGAATTGATTAAGTCCCCCACCATCTGTACCAATCCACAAAGTGCCTTTATAGTCTTCATGAATAGACAAAACATGATTACTTCCCAAACTAGCATCATTATAAATATTATATTGATAATAGGTAAAAATCCCTGTTTCTCTATCAAATAAATTAAGTCCCCCATTATAAGTTCCCAACCACAAATGTCTTGTACTATCTTCATAAATAACAGTAACAAAATTATCACTAATGCTATTTAGGTCATCAGGATTATAGCGATAATGCTTAAATGTATTGCTCTTTGGGTCAAAATAATCTAAGCCGCTACCATCTGTACCAAGCCAAATTATGCCCGCTTGGTCCTGATAAACAGATAAAACACGATTATTGCTTAAACTGTTGGGATTGTTGGAGTCATGAACATAGTGAGTGAAGGTGTGAGTGGCACGGTCAAGATAATCCAAGCCATGTAGCGTCCCAAGCCAAAGCACATTTTCGGCGAAATTATCCGCATAAATTGCCTGAACCTGATTATTGATTAAACTGTTTGTTTGATTGGGATGATGCTGAAAATGAGTAAATTTTTGTTTGCTACGGTCGCTACGATTGATGCCGCCGCCATGAGTGCCAATCCAAATAATGCCAGTGCGGTCTTCGTAAATCATGGAAATACTATTATTGCTAAGGCTTGTTGAATTGGGGCGGTGCATAATTCGAGTAAAACGAGCATTGCTCTTGTCCAATTGATTGAGTCCTTTGCCTGATGTACCAATCCACAACACTCCTGCCGTATCTTCGTAAATATCAGAAATGGCATTATCGCTCAAACTGTAATCATCATGGGGGTTATGCTGATAATGGATAAAACGGTCATGCTCACGATTGAGTTGATTAAGTCCTCCTTGCGAAGTGCCAATCCATAACAACCCCGCATGGTCTTCATAAATCGTTGTAATTGCTCCTAAGCTAATGCTGTCAGGATTAGCGGGGTTATGTTGATAATAAGAAAATGTCATAGTTTTGCGATTAAATTGGTTAAGCCCATCTTCTGTACCAATCCACAAAATACCTGTTCGGTCTTCATAAATTTCGTAGATTGGACTAGGATTAGCTCGATAGCGGATAAATTGATTTGTTTTTTGATTAAACTGATGGAGCCAGCCTGCTTGAGTACCAATCCACATGAGCCCTAATTTATCCTCATAAATGGCTGTAATAACATCATCTGCTAAAGCATGTTTATTTTCAATATCACTGTGGTAGCGAGTGAAACGTTCGTACTCACGGTCGAACTTATTTAAGCCATCATGCGTACCAATCCAAAGTTGTTCGTTGTTGTCTTCATAGATGACAGATATGCGATTGTGGCTAATGCTGTCGGAGGATTCGGGGTCATGCCGATAAATGGTAAATTCATAACCATTATACTTGTTCAATCCATCTTCTGTACCAAACCACATGAACCCATTTCTATCTTGGAGGATGTATGTCACCGAGTTTTGCGACAATCCTTCATCAATAGAAAGAATTTCATAGGTCATCGATTCAGGGAGTTGGGCATGCGAAGATGTTGCCATCAAAATAACAATTGATACGACGAGTAAAAATGTTCTGCTGATAACGCTCATCAGGTTCCTCCATTTGTGAATTTAAGTTTTGTTCAAGAGTCATTGTTCTTTCCTTTTTTAGTAATATGATAGCGACAAAGCCTGGAGGGTCAAGGCAAATTGAAAATATTATAGTGTTAGTATAACACCTTAAGAAAATTAATGAAATAGTAAATTAGTACAACATCAGCGGTAGTCAACTACCCACCTGAGCTACTAACGGCATCGGGAGGGCTATTGCGAAAGCAGGTCAAGGTTGATTAGCTTCAGCCACCAATCTACGGGGATTGACGGGGGCTACGTTATACTTGTGAAGGTCATAAAGTAACATTTTGTACCAAGACCTGACAGGTCTAACCAAAGAACCTTGGATGCTCTAGCAATATCTTCATGAAAATGTTAAGTAATCAACAAAAGAACTTATGAAAGCTCTGTGTCAGACAAGGTTTTACGGGATTATGGTTAGACAAGAAAGGTTTTCAAAAACCTTTCTTGTCTTGACTGTCAAAGCAAGCTTTGACGCTCCATGTACGTTGAATTTCTGTTCCTCTCTCCCGTGTTGGTGGAGGTGAACGGTTACGGGATTCCCAAAAGAAAATCAAAATTGCCAAAAAAAGAAATGTATGCTAAAATGGGGATGATTTATTTTTGTATTTGTTAATAACCTTCGGCTAGAGTCGGGGTTTCCAACGGTTGGTTTCTATGAAATATAATTGGTTTATCATTTTGTTATTTTTAGTAGTAGCCATGATGATATTGAATAGTCTGGCATTTCCTGCATATGTACTGGGCAATAGTTACTTTGTGGCATCAGATGGAGATGACAATAACCTCGGCACAGAATCGGAACCTTGGGCAACCATTCAGCATGCCGCCGATACTCTTTTTCCTAGTGATACTGTTTATGTACGGGAAGGTACCTATAACGAAACGGTCAGTATCAACGTTTCAGGTTCTGCCAACGGCGGTTACATCACGTTCCAAAACGCCCCCGATGAAACACCAATCCTGGATGGT
>NBMH01000069.1 GCA_002084875.1 Anaerolineaceae bacterium 4572_78
GGGGCTACCTAACGGATGGTGTTGCTCCTCGTAATCCAGGTGAGCTGAATTATCTTATTACTCAATTATGCTCACAATATCTAAGAGTACGGGGAGAATGTTATCAACATTATAATGATATCATGGGGGCCTTAGAAGGAGCAAAGCTGGAATTATATAGACGGCAGATTGCTCCGTATGAAGATAAAAAAATTAGTGAAAATGGTGATGTGTATTAAATATGAAACTAGAAGAGATACTACATAAATACGGGATCACTTATAAGACAATATCAGAAAATGTTGTGAATATAAACTGTCCCTTGTGTATTGGAAAGACATCGGGACAATCTGATTCTAAATTTAGATGTGGTATCTTTAGAGATACTTTAGGATATCATTGTTTTCGCTGTCATGGTACGGGCAGCCTTTTTTATCTGCTCAACCAAATAGAAGGCATTAGTAAAAAAGAATATAATGATTTAGTAGACACGGGCCAAGTTAATAATGAATCTGTTGCGGGTCTTATTAAGAACAAATTCAAAACAAGAAAAAAAGAAAACACCCCACAAGAGCTGCAAGGCCTACCAGGGACTATTATCAATAAAAGTGAAGTAGAAGATAACCCGCTGCTAAGTTCTTTTATGAAAAAAAGAAACATAAGTCTTGATACTCTAATGACTTATAAGTGTAGAATATGTGGGTGTGTGGGGGATTATGCTCACCGATTGATTCTACCAGTATATTATAATGATGAAGCTGTTTCTTTTCAGGCTAGGGATATTACTAACAAGGCCAGACAGAAGTTCTTGAATCCTGTTGTGAATATAAATAATTATATTTACCCCACTCCTTTTGAAGATAAAGAAAGTGTATATATTGTAGAAGGCATTTTTGATGCTTGGCGGATGCAATATAATACTGTTGCTGTGTTTGGGAAGGCATTAACGAAAACCCAAAGAAGGTTACTGGGAAAATTAAAAATTAAAAATTATATTTTTTGCTTGGATAGTGATGCTTATTATACTACAATAAAAGAGATACAAAATCTAAAGGATTATGTGGAAAATGTGGGTGTGGTTAGCTTGCCTAAAGGAAAAGACCCCGATGATCTTGGACGAGATGTGATAGAACAATTACCTATTAGATGGAAATAAGGATATGGAGATACTAACAGTTGTTTTTTGGATATTATTGGGAATTATTTGTGTAGCCGAAATTATACTTTTGGGGTTTATTTTTATAACTGCTGTGTTGGCTTGGAAAGACTATAATGACGCAAAATCTTAATGTTGGCTTACAAAACTCTATATTAAAATTACTTATACTAGACCCTAACTTTATTAAATTAGTAGCCGGTGATTTGAAGACCGAGTATTTTGGTTCTATAATTAGTCGAAAGATAGCCCAAATATGTTTGGATTATTATGCTCATTACAAAACCGCTCCCGAGCAGCACTTTAATGATGAAATCCATGCCGCTATAAGCCATCTGGATACAGAGGAAAAGCAGGATTATGTTGATTTTATCCAAAGACTTGAAGGTATATCTCCTAATTTTGATTATGTTCTGTCAAGGGTAAGTAGTTTTGTTAAGCAAAGAGAGTTTGAAAACTCAGCTATTAAGTTTGCTGAATTAACAGCAGATGAGGACTTCGATGACGCAGAAGCTCTTATGTACCAAACACTTAAGAAAGGTATGTATGAAAAAGAAGAAGCCTTTGATTATTTAACAGATTTCAGTAACTTGGAAAAACGAGGCGAGGCTGAAACATATCTAATGAAAACGGGTATTGATGCTTTAGATAAGTTAGTTGGGGGGTATAAACGGGGGGAACTGCTTTGTACCATGGGTGGGTATAAAGGTAAAAAGACTTGGTTTCTATTGCATTTAGCTAAAACAGCTGTTCAGGAGCATGGGCTGAATGTAATTTATTTTAGCCACGAAGTATCGGAGCTAGAATTGGAAATGCGTTTGGATATGATGATTTCCAAGAGAGCCTCACAGGAAAAGTATTTTGGAACAGTGCAAGAGTATCCTATATATGATCCTAAGACAAAACAGATTCAGATTCAACCAGAAAAAGCTAGGAGCATATATAATTCCAACATTGTTAAGTTTAATCGGGGCATGTTCGGGCAAAACCAAGGCCAGATTAAGTTTAAGAAGTACCCTATGGGAACCTGTTCGATTGAGCGAATGGAGAATTATATTGATTATCTCGAACAGTTCCATGATTTCATACCAGATGTTATTATTACCGACTATGTTGAGATTATGGATTTAAGTAAATATGGTAATGAAACCAGACATCAAATTAACCAAGGCTACATCAAATTAAAAGGCCTAGCAGATGAGCGGAATGTATTTGTGGCTACGGTTTCTCAAGTAACAACGGGGGCCTTAGAAAAAGAAAAAATTACTATGAAAGACATTGCCGAGGATAGGCGGAAGGTTGGTAATGTTGATTTGATGCTTGCAGTTAGTGGAACAAATGAGCAAGATAAACTAGGAATGGGTCGAGTAACTATTATAGCAACAAGGTCAAGAGGCGATATGGGCCAGCATTGTATGTACAGTCATTGTTTGCCAATAGGACAGTTTGCTATATCTAGCTGGTTAGGTGATGATCTGACAAGAGCCGCTTTTGAAGCATTTGGAGAGGATATATAATGGCTAATTTTAATGATGATGATTTTGATCTGTGTTATACTATGCTTAAGTCTGATATAGACAGAGCGATAACAGGACGATCACTTAACTCTTCTAAGATATTTATGAAAACTTTAACAAAGAAACAAAGAATGTATTGTTTGGTTTTGGCTGAGAAGGGTTTGCAACTACTAAAAAAAGAACTTAAAAAGAAATTGTTTCCTAAAGAGGATATATAATGATATTTATACTAGCAGGCGGGGAAAACCATAAAGGAGTTGTGGAATTAGAAGCTCCATTTTTACCTAAAATGTATTTTCCAAGACACCCTAAATACGCTTATATGGGCGCGGAAAAAGCCTATGTTGTTCAGGAGCATCAAATTGAATATACACTAAAACCTTTTTATGTACCAGAAGATTATGAAGAAGCTCAAATAGAAGAAGAGTATGATGAAGTTATCGAGTATTTTTATGTGGTTTCTGAATTAGAGGAAGAAATGGCTTGTTTTGCCGTAGAAGCTATAGGACAACAGCAAAGACGATTAAATGAATTATAAGAAACTATCAACAGAACAGCTTCAATATATTTTCAAGGAGCATAATTTTGAAACTCCTCCAATGCATCATCAGCTATTTTCTATGGCTTTTGCTGCTGACAGGGATAGGGTTTGCTTTTTTCATGGTATAGGCACAGGCAAAAGTCTTTGTGCTTTATATACCCAACTTGTTTGGGGAGTAGGAAGGGTGCTTATTGTTTGTCCAAATTCCGTAGTCCAGACTACTTGGATCGAACAAATAGAACAACACACTAATTGTTCTTATACTGTTTTGAAGGGCACAAAAGAAAAAAGACAGAAGCTCCTTAAAGACAATTCGAAGTTTTTTATTGTGAATTACGAGGGGCTGTTGCCTTTATTTGGGAATAAGAGTAAAGAGTTTCCTTTTAATCCTGTTGCTATTGAAGAAGCTAATTTCTCCGGCCTGATTATTGATGAGAGCCAAAACACCAAGTCAAAAGATACCAAACACACTAAGATTTGTGGGTGCATTAGTCAAAATTGTCGTAAGGTAATAATTATGACAGGTACTCCCATATTCAAGGATTGTAGGGAGTTGTGGTCGCAGTATTATGTTTTAGACCAAGGCAAGACTTTGGGTAGAAATTACTGGTCTTTTATGAACAGGTATTTTTATAAGTATGAAATAAAACTAAGTAGAAAGCCTTGGAAGATTACTGAATGGAAGATGAAGAAAGACAGTGAAAAACAAATCCTAAATAGATTGAGAAAGAATACAATAAGGGTTAATAGAGAAGATTGTATTGACTTGCCGGAGATTGTCGAGCAGAGAATTGTTGTAGACATGACTCCAGAGCAGAAAAAAGTAACTAAGGGTATTATGGGTGAAATCAAATCCGAGCTGTTGGATACCACAAATATCCTAAGTAAGGCTGAGAAATTACGACAGGTTTGTGGTGGTTTTGTGTATAATGACACAGGGGGTGAGACAAAAGAAACAATACTAATTAAGCAGAATAAAACCCGTGAGGTTTTGGGTCAGATTCAGCAAACCAATAAGGTAATTATCTTCCATCATTATGCCGCCGAGGGCAGGATACTTGAAGAACTGTGTAAAAAGAATGATATTAAATATGCTTCCATGCGAGGAGAGATTAAGGATAAGCAGAAGCAATATGAAAAGTTTAAGAAAGACAAAACATGTAAGGTTTTAATAGCACATCCTAAGAGCGCCGGTACGGGTGTTAATTTTCAAGATGTATGCCAGACCATTATCTTTTATTCAAACGAAACTCACCTTGAAAGAAGGCAGTGTATTGGTCGGATATATAGAAACTCCCAGAAAAATAAATGCTTAATTATTGATGTTATATGTAAGAATAGCGTGGACGAGATCAGAGAAACTACAATAGAAGAAGATGCTGCAAGGGCGAAGAATGTTTTGGAATATGTAAAAAACTTTTAGATTTACCCTTGTTTTTTGTGTTCGGCTTGTTATAATGAAAGTAAGGAGATACTATGATTTGTTATAAAGACATGACATTTTGTTCTTTTTATGAAAACTGTAAAGAGGGCTATAGGTGTTTTAGAGCAAAAACTCCTCAAGTAATAAAAGAAGCTATTGACTGTGATTTAGGTGTGTGTCAGTTTACTCAAAAGCCAGATTGTTTTGAAAAAATAGAGGGAATAGGGGAATTAGAAAATGTCTAGAGTTAAAAAACCTATTTCCACCATAGAGTATACTTATATTTGTGATTGGTGTGATAAAGAAGTTCGGGAAAGTACATATCTTCCTCCCAAGCGGTGTTATTCCTGTGAGCGGTATGTTTGTGTTGACCATGAGAAGCAAGGCCACACAGTGTATTGTGGGGATTCTGCTTATTGGTACTGTGAGGATTGTTGGAGTTTTGGCAAGTCTTATAGAGAAAAAATTAAAAAGATAAGGGATGTGATAGAAGAATACCATGAAGAAATAGAACAATTAGAGGAAGAGTGGGAAAAACTAACAAAAGAGAAGTTTGGAATAAAGTCTAAGAAAGGAAACTAGAATGCCTGAGAGTGATATTTACAAAAAACAATATATGAAAATGTATAAAACCTTACAATCAATAACTGGTAGGGATTGTACTTGTGGAGAGTGTAATGTAGAAGAGACCGGTGAGGTTTGTCCTTCTTGTTTGGCCAAAGGTGTTATTGACGAAATTTTATTTGAAAATAATGGCAAGTCTCTTACAGAAGATAAAATAGTTATAAATCAAATAAATAAGTACAGAACACAACTGGTTGAGGATGTTTTTCTTTGTTTAATTAAAGCCTCCCCATGGACACAGGAACATGAGGAATATGGAAAGCAAGCAGTTAGGCTTGTTGATGCTTTGCTTAATACAGAAGGTTATATTGTTGATTGATTTGATTAGAAATAATAATATCTCTTCTGTGATGGGTTTAATCAGACAACAGGCTCTCTTCTGTCATACAAAGATACGGAGTTTTTCTTGTTATGGATTAGATGATCTCGTGCAAGACGGAATTGTTAAGTACTATGATGCTCTTAGGTGTTTTAATTCTGAAAAAGCTAATTTTACAACCTATTTTTCAACCGTACTTAGAAATCACTATGCTAAGATTGCTTTGTCCGAGTATAGGAATAAACACACGCAAGTGGATGACATAATTACAAAACATGATTTGGTTTATGAATACATTGAGGATAAAACCAGAAACATGGGATTAAGTCAAAATGGGTTTAATTGGAACCTATCTAAAACAGCCTGTAAAGTAGTAAACCTTATAGGGTCTACTCCAACAAAAAGCATTAAAGAAACCAAGAAGTTTGTTAAATCAAGATTAGGTATTAAAACAAAAGAATTAAATAAGGCATATAGAGAAATAAATAGATTGTATGAAAGGAAAATATGAATAATATAACAAAACCCGTGCCCGCAACAGGGATAAATGGAGCAACACTACTTACTGTTCTGTTTGTGGGATTAAAACTTACTAATCAAATAGACTGGTCGTGGTGGTGGGTACTAAGCCCTTTATGGATTAGTTTTGTTTTTGTTTTTCTAATGTTACTACTAATAGCTATTCCTGTTGCGGGAACTGCTAAGTAATAAGGAGATATTATGTCTGGTGGTTATTTTGACTATGAATGTTTTCCCATATCTCATTTTGCGGATAAACTTAAACTAGAAATAGCTAAAAATAAGGATGTAGATGAGTGGGGATATAGTAGGAATTATTCTGATGAAACTATTGCTTTGCTTAGTATTTTTCAAAGAATAATAGAATTAGCTGGAAATCTTGCGTATGAAACAGAGTGGTTGTATTCTGACGATATAGGTGAAGATTCTTTAGTAAACAGGTGCAATGAGCATTTAATGAAGTCTGGGTTACAAATAAAACAACTATGTCCGATTAAAAGAAAGAAAGTGAAAAATGAAAGTAAAGATAAAAACGAAACAAATCAAGGAAGTCTTAGCGATAACAAACAAGATAATCCAAAAGAGATCACCCAAGCCGATCCTACAGTGTCTTAAATTTGTAGCAGAGAAAGAGTTAAAGGTTTATGCTACCAACTTAGAAATAAATTACATAAACACTCTAACAGATGTTGAGATCATCGAACCAGGTGAGGTAATTATTCCTTTTGTTCAATTACAGGGTATTATTAAAGAGTCTGGTGTTGATACCCTTACCATTGAAACTAAGAAGAATAATTGTATCATCAAAGAAACAGGTAGCAAGTTCAAACTATTTAGCCTCGACCCAGAGGAATATCCTACATTTTCTACGGCAAGTGGTTCCTGTCTAGAAGTTGATTTAGATATTATTAAAGCAGGCATCAACAAAACAATCTTTGCAGCAACTGTAGCTCATAACCATTATGCTATTTCCGGTGTTTTGTGGAGATGTGTTGATGGTGTGTTGACATTGGTGGCCACTGATGGGCATAGGTTGGCTGTTGTTAATAAAGAAATAGGGGAAGACCAAGACATAGCTGATAAAATTGTGCCTAGAGATTTTCTTAATCTTGTTCTTAAATTAGATGCTGAGAAGGTAAAACTTATGTTTGCCGATAATATGGTATTCTGTATTGCTGATGGGGTAATTATCTCAAGCAGTCTAATCGAGGGAAAATTCCCCAAATATGAAGATGTTATTCCCAAAGAGTTTAATAATGTTGTTGTGTTTGATACAAAAGAGTTTGAAAGATGTCTCAAACTAGCATCAATTCTTGTGGGGGAGCCAAAAAAGGTAAAGTTTGTTTTTACTAAAGATACGGTGGTAATGAGTAGTGCTGCTCCCGAACAAGGAGAATCTGAAATAATCTGCCCAATTACTATGAGCGGAGAGGATATAACAATATACTTTAATCCTGATATTCTAAAAGACGGAATTAAGGTATTAGAGGAAAAAGGAACACTGAGTATGTCGGCTCCTGAGAAGCCGGTTATGTTTAGCAATTCCAGTGAAATGAATTATCAGTTTGTAGCTATGCCGGTAAATGATGCTGTATAGCTGTGAGGCTACTTTAGAGAGTTTTTAAGGGCTTATTATTTCAAACCCGACCCATAGTACCTTTTTCAAAAGATAATTGATTTTTTGGCTTCTACAACGACAAATATCAATGCTACAGAGCAGGAAACGAGAGACCTAAACGGGGTTTTCCTCTTTTTCCTGCTTTTTCTTTTTCCACTCGGTTTCGGTGATACTTTTGCCCTTATAATCATAAAATATATGGTCTGATTCTCTATCCCATAATTTATTGGGACAGCTGTGTTTGGGATCATTTAGGATTCTGTTGATGCTGCAAGGAGTTTGGTGGAGAATAGGACATTCCTTGGGTGGTTTCTTACAAGCATTACACATATCTTTACGGGTCTGGTAGAAGGGAAGTATTTCGGCAGAAGGCTTATTCCTAAACTCACAATCCATATCAAACTTATTGGGACAAAGATTGTCCTTATTGGCAATATGGTTACAGGTTATTGGTTTACCCTTACAACCACAACTAGCAAAAGAGCATTTGGAAGAAACAGGATGTTGTTTATTTGTATTGTTTTTTCTATATTTTAAGCAGAGTTTGTCCCAATTTTCTTGTGTAATTAGGTATCTATTGGTTTTTTCATTCCAAGACGAAGAATGCTTTTTAATATCATCAACATACCCTTTGGGTCGCTCTTTGGCCTTTTTATAAACCAACGATATTTTTCTGTTAAGCATATCAGGCATTATGGGGCACCACAATTATTATTATTAAGAGCAACAGAAGCGGAATAGTTGCGATAAATAAACTCATTATAAGCGGGGTTAGATGCATCAGAACAGCAGTCAGTAGAAAAAGAATACCCACTGCAATTATTTTGGCTGGGTGTATTACCACAGAGAGAGCTAAATAAAGAAGCCCCATCACCATCAATAGTAAGAAACCATGCTTCTGAAGTACAATCATAAGTAACAACCACATCCCCTGTTTTTGTTACTAATGGTTGGGGGCAGGAATTGTTTGGTCGGCTCATAATTCTGTCGTAGTAGCTGATTGTAACATCTTCTGCTGTCCAAGTGCTACACCCTGTTTTATTAGCTGTAACACTTTCAAACTTTTCATGGTATGCTCCTACTAACCAATCCGAGTCAAAACAGTTTAATAGTGTTCTAGGGGTGCTAAAATCACAACACCAATCAATATAACAATAATCGTAAGAGACTGTTACCGTACTATCAGAGGCAAATTCACAATCTCCGCAGAGATAACAATCATCACAACAATCACTACAAACATCATAAGAAGCTGTTTTATTTACCTCAACAGCGTCGGAAGTAGTTGTGGTGTTATCTGAAAGATGCCAACACGAATCATTATCTTCTATTTTTACTATTTTATTAAGATCGGAAGTTGTAAAATTAGACATCTGCCAGTTGGTAATTATATCATCAGCTTCTCCATCACAATCACTATTTGGGCAGGATATATTACATTGTCGCAGGATTAGCTTATTACAACAACAGCTCTGGGTATTTGTTAGATGTCCTTGATAAGTAACAAGTTTTCCATTGTATTTATAAAGCGTCATTGTTTTCCTTTTCTACGTCCTAATCACAATCGCTTATGGCTATTATATCACTGTACGCACCAACTACTTCCTTTTCTACATAAACAGTAGTAGTTTTTTGTTGTAAAGCACTGCCCGTAGCTTGCACATCCACAACCACAGGCACAGCGGTCATTGCTACCCAACTAATATCACCATCAACAGACTTTAAGAAATAGGTTCCTGATTGTGGGGGGGTGGCCCAAGACTTAGCAGTTCTGCTGTTTATAAAGACACTATCATCAGCCGGTGCAGGCACATCATTCCACTTAAGACTAGAATCTCCTCTTATTATAGAACCCTGAGCACAGGTACTGGTTCTAGTATCTAGGTGTGCATGTGAATCTAGTAGGTTTTGTATTCTCCAACCATAAGAAACATCATCTATGTA
>NBMH01000070.1 GCA_002084875.1 Anaerolineaceae bacterium 4572_78
CCGCCTACTGTCACCATGAATCTGACTTATACATGGCAAGCCGATGACCATGATGAAACATTTGTTTATACTGACATCGATACTATAACCCATTTGCAAGCATATACATGGACAACTGATGGAGTGAAGCACGTAATGGTCATTGTCACAAATGACACAGGATTCATTGTCAGTGATACCCATGTAATTACACTTGCTATACCTATTATTTTAACTATCACTAAGGCCGCTACTAAAACCGCCATTTCCAATGAATACATTACCTATACCTTAACCGTATTAAATTCAGGAAAAGGTATCGCTGATAACGTAATTATCACCGATACCTTACCAACAGGGACAGAGTATGTGATGGCTAGCGATGGCGGCATGTACTCCGACATGGAAAATACAGTTACATGGATGAATCAGGTTATTTCCGACAATGATAGTATTGGTTTAACATTTACAGTAACGGTTTCTAATAAAATATTTACGGCAACTACTTCCAGTGTAATTACAAACCATGACTATGGAGTAATGTTTAATAATGAAACCGTTTTAGGAACTGATATTGTCACCACCACGGTTTATTCCCAAGTCCATGCTAATTTCTTCGCCACACCAACTAGCGGTAAGGCACCTCTGACCGTTGTATTCAGCAATACATCCATAGGAGATTACTATGCAAGTACATGGGACTTTGGAAATGGTTTTACCAGTACAGAAATTAGTCCGTTGCATACTTATGCCGTTCCTGGCATGTACACTGTTACATTAACTATAAAAGGCAATGGTGGAATTACTAGCACAATTTATACAAATTATGTCCATGTATATGTCCCACCAATTTTGACCATTACCAAAATAGGCTCACCACCAACCCTGATTTATGAACCAATCACCTACACCATTTTCATTACAAATCATGGCGAAGTACCTGCTTATGATTTAGTCATTACCGATGTAGTTCCGACAGGGGCATACTTGATATCACCGACACCCAATGCCACCATAGCTACTTGGGCTTTCCCCATGCTAGAAGGAAGCATTACTGGTACACTGACATCTACTACCGTAACTATGGTGGTAACAGCTACAACCAATATTACCAATACAACCTATTCAGTTTTGGCAGAGGGTGGATATTCCGCAACAGGAACAATATCAGTACCTACCGTTATCTTGCCTTATTTGGAAGTTGTTACTACTACTCCACAAGACAATGGATTAAGCATTTTGTCTAATGAACTAATTTCAGTAACAGTTAGTAATTCAGTATTTTCAACAAGTGTTACTGCCGATGCATTTCGTGTATGGGGAAAGTACACAGGTTTTTATGATGGTGATTTTACGGTTGACGAGAACACAATTTTATTTGATGCGGAACCCGATTACAAAACTGGCGAAGAGATAATAGTAAGTTTGAATGATGATATTCATGATAATCAGCAGGCACCATTAATTCCCTACGCATGGCAATATAGAACGCAAGTAACTAATGGCACCGCTATTTTCCAAGATAAGCCGCAAACCGAGCAAAGCAGTACCAAAGCTATCGCTACTGGCGACTTAGATGGCGATGGTGATATTGATGTCTTTGTTGCCAATGAAGGGAAAAATTATGTTTTGTATAACAATGGAAATGGCACTTATGAATTATGTCAACCTGGTTTTCAAAATACCTCTAGTCAAGAAGTTGCTTTAGGAGATTTAGATAACGACGAGGACTTAGATGTTTTTGTGGCAAATAGCATTGCTAATTTTAGTAAGGTTTTGCTAAATAATGGTCATTGTAATTTTAGTAATACTTCACAAACATTTAATAATGCTAATTCCCATGATGTTGCCTTAGGCGACCTAGATGGCGATGGTGATTTAGATGCCTATTTAGCTAATGATGAATATGACCAGATACTATTTAATGATGGCAATGGTTACTTTGAATCTTATGCCGCCTCCCAAGATAATGATAACCAATCGGTTGCTTTAGGCGATTTAGATAATGACGGGGATTTGGACGCTTTAATTGTAGATCAAATCAAATATTATGTATGGTTAAATGACGGTCATGGTTATTTTAGTTTACATGAGGATAACATTTATACAAATGGACGATCGGTCTCACTGGGAGACTTAGATAATGATGGCGACCTAGATGCCTTTGTTGCTGTTGATGATACTGTAGAGGACAATATCATTTTGTGGAATAATGGCGATGGCACTTATGAAAAAGGCTATACCACATTTTTCACACAGGCAAGGTATAGCCAAGATGCGGCTCTAGCTGACTTGAATGGCGATGATTACCTAGATATTTTTGTAAGCAATAGCAATGATTTAAATGAAGTATGGCTTAATAATGGCGATAAGACATTTACCGAAAAAATACAAAACTTTGGGGTTCAAGATAGTTATGCCATTGCCTTAGCCGACTTGGATGGTGATAATGACATAGATGCTTTTGAAGGGGTGCATGGTGCAGTTAATCATGTTTGGTTTAATATTGCATGGCCACCCGAAGTTGATTTCTATGCCAATGAAAATGCCAATGGTGTTACCGTAGCTCAAAATATGCCGATTGAATTTACGTACATTGCTACTCCAAGCACTATCATTAATGGGCAAACTTGGAATTTTGGCGACACCGAAAGTGATACCCAAACAAGTTCATGGCATTCATACATAGCAACAGGAACCTATACCATTACCCTAACCGTTGATGGTTTTGGCGGCGAGCATGCTATTTCTAAAACCAACTTTATTACTGTGGTTGATAAGGTATCTGCTGATATAGAAGTAAGTCCAACAGAAGGACATGTGCCACAAGTAGTTACATTTACCAATTTATCAAAACCATTTAACTCAATTGAGTATAACGAATTATATTTTGATGATGGTACATCATTTTCCAGTACTACTATTTTTTCCACCATTCAACACACTTATACCAAAAAAGAAGTATACACTGCTCGATTACATGTGGAGGGATTAAATTCGTTTGACACCGATGCAATTTCAATTACTATCCATAATACGCCCCCACAAGCAAGGAATTTGAAAATTTTTCCTGATTCTCCTAATAGTCCTACTGTCAGTGATACACTTGTTGTAACTTATACATACTTTGATATTGATAGAGAATACAACCCAAATACTGACCAAGAAGTAATCGAAAGCAGAGAGATTCGTTGGTATCGGGATGATGCATACCAACCAATTTTCTACAATTCTACTACAGTATCAGCAACAGCTACTTATGCAGGGGAAGAATGGTGTGCCGATGTACGTCCTTTTGATGGCGAAGACCACCCGCCGCTTGGCAGTTATGTCAAATGCAGACTAATCCGCATGGCAGATGGCACATTGCTAAATCGCCCACCACAAATTACATCTACTGTATTAACCCCATCTAATCCTCGTTATAATGATGATCTGATAGCAGAAGTCGAATGGTATGACCCTGATGGTGATGACGTTAGCTTGTATTATTATTGGTATGTTGATGGTCATCAATTTCTGCATGGTTCTTATACAAATACCCTAGCTGCTGGTGAAACAGGCGAAGGTGAACAATGGTATGTACGCGTGAAACCATGTGATGATAAACTATGCGGTGAATACAACAATAGTAATCAGGTTGTTATCAGTTCCCTTGATAACGTTTATCCTGATGCTCTTGATGTTCAGATAACACCACCCAATGCCCACGCGAGCGTTCATGACTTAATTGGCTCTTATGTCTTTTCTGATACTGATGTTGCTGATGAAGAGGGAGCATCTATGGTCAATTGGTATCTAAATGAGAAACGTCAACATGCTTTTAGCGGTATTGTTCCCACTTCTATAATCACTGCCTCTCAAGTAGGTACACTAACAATATCAAAAGATAACACATGGACAGATGATGATTGGTACATGACTATCATACCATGTGATGATAAAAATGCTTGTGGTATTGAACGGGAAAGTAACCATGCCTTAGTCGGTAGCCAGGATGGGAACACTCCCCCAAGAGCCAAACATGTCTCTATCATTCCTTCTTTGCCAAGTTATACCACACCGCTAAAATTGTTTTATGTGTATGAAGATGTGGATTTTGACCCCGAAGACAGAACAATCATTTTATGGTACACAGTTGATATTATCAATCAAATATTTGTTTTACAGCCCGCTTATACAGGGCAAACCATCGTACCGACAACAACCCTAGAAATTGGGCAAATTTGGTTAGCCCAAGTTATTCCTTATGATGGTGAATCTTATGGCGAACCTAAATATTCTACATCGGTTAGGATTAGGAAAACATTGGGTAATCATCCGCCCGAAGCACGACATTGGTACTTAACCGATGAAGAAGGAGCTTTGCTTGCCCCTGGTCAGCCAGGATACGATACCGAACTCAACCTACTTTACCATTTTTCTGACCGTGATGGTGACATTGAAGATGGCACATCGATTCTATGGTATGTAAATGGAGTCGTTCATTCTGATACTGATTTACATAACAGAATCAGTATATCAGCCGACCATACTTCTATTGGAGAAGAGTGGTATGCTATTGTTACTCCAAGAGATGAATTTGGTTTTGGAAACTCCATTACTTCAAATCAGGTTACCATTGGAGAAAATTTTATACCTACCAAACCAGAAGCTCATAACTTAACCATTTTGCCAACAATGGCAATACCAAATAACCGATTACGTGTCGAATATAACTATTTCAGCCCTGATGCTGTTGATGAATGTCTGACAAGAATTACATGGGAAAAGAATGGTATTAGACAATTTGACCTTCAAAACCAATCAAACATAATAGGTAGTCTTACAAGAGGTGGCGACACATGGCAAGCGGAAGTATGCCCTTATGATTGTGTTAGTTATGGAGAATGTCAGAAGTCACGCTTAGTTCAAATTAATACTCCACCCACCGCTACAATTTGGATTGAAAATGCTACTATAAGTGGTACAGTTCCACATGGTGATTTAGAATTGGGATATAACTATTTTGATGCCGATGATGATGAGGAAAACACTAATAAAAGACAAATCACATGGCATTTACGAAAAGCAGGTGAAAATGACTTTATACATCAAGCACAATTTGACAATCAGACCATCATTACTGAATCAAATATAATTGTAGGTGATAGTTGGAAGGTAGAACTACAAGTGCATGATGGTTTTCAATTTGGAGTAATTACATATACAATTGTAACAATTGTACCCACAGATGTTGACCCTGACTCTACCCTACCAACGGCAACTTTATGGATAATAGGAGCAAATGAAAATAATGTAGTGCCTTATGATATTGATGTCAATTTAGGATACACTTACCATGGTACTGAAAACCATGATGAAATTGAAAATCTTAGGCAAGTTCAATGGTCATGGCGACAGCCTTATTCTAGTGAATTTGAACTGCTACCTGAATTTAACGATGAAATGTCTGTATCTGCCGCAGAGACTAAAGCAGGAGAAATATGGAAAATCGAGTTGCGTGTGCATGACGGACGTTTAGGTTTGACGAATAGTATTACGGTTGCGATTGGTAGCAAATCTAACACACCTCCTACAGCTACGATACATATACTAGGAGCAGATGCCAATGGTAATATCCCGCTCATTGACTTGGAGATGGAATATAACTATTTCGATGCAGATGGACACAGCGAAGATGAAAGCAAAAGAGAAATTCGATGGTCTTGGCGTGATTCGAATAGTCATTTGTTTATACATCAAGAGGATTTCGATGATAAGTTTGTTGTTCCTGTATCTCGATTTTCTACGGGAGATAGTTGGCTGCTTGAATTGCGAGTCCATGACCACTATACATTTAGTAATGTTATAACAAAGGTAATCACGATTGTAAGGGATGATACTAACACACCACCAACTGCTACATTATGGATAAAGGGAGCAGATGAAAATGGAAATATTGGACTAACTGATTTAAGAATAGGTTATGAGTACTACGATGAAGATGGTGACCCAGAAGATGAAAGTAAACGACGTATCCGCTGGTCTCTCCGCGATATAGGTCAAGTTGATTTTATATTACAGGAAAGGTTTAATGATAAAATGATGATCCCTGAGAGTGAAGTTAAAATCGGTCAAAGTTGGCTTATTAAATTAAGGGTTCATGATGGTATTACTTTTAGTCCCATTGTAACTACAGTTGTCACTATTATAGACATACCGATACCACAACGCCCAAAATTCTATCTGCCAATCATCTTAAAAGATGGCGACCCCTATCCTTATTTTTTCATTGACAAAACAGGTACATCTGAAGTTGAGTCAGGCGGCACAATTTTCTATACCATCGATATTATCAACAGTGGAAATGCTGATGCTATCAATGTTATAATACATGATGAGTTGCCTAAAGACACTGCTTATATTGATGGTGGTGACAAACTTGATGATAGCATTATTTCTTGGGAAATTGGATTCCTTGCAGTGGGTTATGAAAATAAAGAAACCGTCACATTTACAGTCAAAGCCCCGCATGTTACTGCTACTCAAATAGTTACCAATGATACATACTATGTGACATGCAATGGAGGAATACGTGCAGATGGCAAAAACACAGTGACTACTATTGTCAAGCCATTACCACAGCCTATTTTAACAATTGACAAAACAGGTACATCTGAAGTTGAATCGGGTGGCACAATTTTCTATACCATTACTGTTAAAAATATCGGTGATGCAAATGCCACTGGTCTTATTGTTCGAGATACATTGCCTGTAAGCACTACGTATATAACTGGAGGTAACTTCAGCAATGGAGTCGTTACATGGACAAAAGACTCGCTTGCGATTAATGATAGTACCGAATTTATGTTTACAGTCGAGACTCCTCATGTAAACGATGAAACATCTGTCATCAATCATACCTACGATGTGACCAGTACAGAAGGGGTAAGTGCCATAGGAGATACGCAGGTTGAAGCACTTGTTAAGCCATTGCCATGCAATCCGAATAATAATTTGTATGAGCCGAATAATAGCAGTGATGAATCATGTGAGATAAAATTAGGACAGCCGATTAATTCATATCCTGATGATGAATTTGATTGGTATTATTACGCCTACTATCCTAATGACGAACATAATGCTGAAGATGTACTTGAGGTAACCTTAACTAATTATTTGCCTGCTGGACAACTTAAATTTAAACGTAAAAATAAAGCAACAGGTGATTGGGACTTTTCTGAGTATGTTTACAGTATCCCTGGTGAAACAACAATAATAGCAACAAATGAAGAGATAGACGGAACAAAAATAGGAGATTACTACATTGGTGTTACAACTGTAAGGGGAAAAGAAAAACCTAACGATTTGTACGAATTAATTATCGAAATTAAATAGGTTCTGTTGATGTTTCGAATTATGTTAACAGAACTAAAAATTATTTCCTACCTTCAGGCGTTTTTTCATCGGGCATTTCAGTAGGTGTGGGTGTTGCTGTATCACCATTATCATTACCATTGCCACCACCATTTGGAGGAGGACCACTAGATACATATCCCGTGATTTCTAGTTTCAGTGCAGTTGGCTTGTATCCCAAAGCTTTATTTTTATCAGTATCCCAAATATCTACTGACCAATAATAATCTCCATCGCCACTCACACCACTTGCTTTATTAACATCAATGGTAAGTGAATAACTATATCCATTTTGAGTCACATTGTTTTTATCAGACATAGCATCATGGGCACCCCAGTCTGGTGGGTCGTACTTATTGATAAGTATTTGGAATCCTTGATGAGTAGGTAATGGTTGCCCCGTCCATTGCCAAGCGAATGTGGTTAATCCGTCGGCTGATGTGAGGCTAATCAAAGATAATGATGGTACGGGTGTAGGTGTCCATGTTGGTGTTGGGGGTGGTATAGATGTAACCGTGGGTGCAGGTGTAGGGCTGGCAGTCCATGGTGTTGGTGTCTTGGTAGGTGTAATAGTAGGCGTGTGAGTAGGCGTAGCCGTAGGTGTATGAGTTGGTGCTGAGTTCGGTGGGGTAGACGTGAACGTGGGCTCGCGGGCAGGTATAATCTTAGACATGTTAGTAGGTGTTGAGTTTGGTAGAGTAGATGTTGCCGTTGGCACAGATGTAAAAGTAGCCGTCGGTGGAATGGGTATATTAGCAGGTGTAGTTGGAATGTATGTATTGGTCGGCATTTCAATGGAAACGCTACCAACATTAGGAGTATTGGTAGCTGTTAGTATAGGCATGCAATTGGAATCCTTATTAGGATCAGGGGTTAAATATATTGTCAAGTCTCCTTGTGCTATTATAACATCCGTATCATCTATTATATTTAGGTGAATGTGAACTTGGTCTTTATTTGGGAGTTCATAACGTATCATGTGTGAACCAATAAAATCTTCCCCATCCAGTGTCCACTTTCCTCGGTAATTATCATGAAATTGGTAATCAGTAAATAAGTTGCCTTCTTGACATGGCAAAGTTTCGTTCTCACTCCATCTTATATTAGCTTTTTTAGTGGATTGACAACTTACCACTATTGCCATTACAAATAAGAGAAAAATCATTTTGATATTCATTGTGTTTTTCCTTCTTTCTCTAGCTTTAAAAATAATGTATTGAATTCACGTAAATCATCTCCTGTTATGTTTAAACTTACGAAGTCAGATTGATTATTTTGACTTACTTGAACGGGTAAAGTACATGTTTTAAAATCCCCTTGTTCCATTTTCCATGAACAACCATATTTTACCTCATCGTCCCCTCTAAAATTAACTTTTACTGATAATATATTTTTTGATTTGCTTGAAGGAAGATTAACCGTTTGAAAGGAGATATCTTCATCTTTTTGATAAATAACAATAGGTTGTTGATTGTTGAGAATAATTGAAACTATTTCGATTTCTTTACCTAAAAAAGCATCCAAAATAATGGGTTTTATTGTTTTTTGAATTTCGTCTTCAAACGCAGTGATTGCAATAGCGAGGAATACAACTTGAATAATTATAAATAAGAGGGAATTTAAAATAGTCATACCAAAATTTTGCAACCATGATTTTCGATACATACTTGGCAAATCCAAAATATCATCATCATGAATGTATTTATCATCAATCTCTTTTGATTCCCTTAAAAATGCAACGGATTCTCCCCAATTTCCGAGTCTATATGCTTCTTTACCTTGAGCATGCAAATTAATCATTTGTTCTTTTAATTCATTTCTAGTACTTTTAATATCATTTTCTAAGTCTTGCTCAATTTCTCGGATTTTGCCATAAAAATATTCTTCTTCATCAGAAATGGGATATTCGATCTTTTTTATTTTCCCTTTAACTTCCAAATATAAATCCATAGATTCACGCCATTGCTTATGTTGAAAGCGTTCCTTAGCTCTTAAATAGTGTTCTTGTATATCAAAGATGTCCATCAATTTACCTTGTGAGTACTTTATTTCTTTTGATATAAATATATGGATGAAATATTTTGTAAAATCGGGGAATTTAGCCCATAGATGATTCCTAAGCGAACCAGCAGAAAAAAATTCATTATGAAGGATATATCTAATATTTTGGGCTTCCTTATACCGATAGACAGCTTTTGCCCATTGATTTTGCTTACCAAACTCACA
>NBMH01000240.1 GCA_002084875.1 Anaerolineaceae bacterium 4572_78
TTTCTTGTTTGGATGTATTGGTCATGTTGTCTGAAACAAGAAATGTCTTCCGAGACATTTCTTGTTTTTGGTCTAAGCCGAGTTTATTTTTAAGCCAGTTGAGCATGGTGTGTCTCTTTATGTGGTACTACAACAGATTGTGAAAGGACTAGATTTTTTATTCGTAGTCTTCAAAATCAATATCATCATAAAATTCGGGACCATGTTTTTTGCCGATTTTGATAATAGTAATATACAAATAATCATCAACGATTCGCCAGTTGCCTATACGGTGTTGCCATACATTGGGATGGTCTCGTAGATGTTTTGCCTGAGATGGGCGTGGATTATCAGCTAAATCATTGATGAAACGAATAATGCGTTGCTTGACATTTCCTGGCAACCGCTTAATTTGTTTACGTACATCGCCATCAATTTCAATTTTATATTTTACCCGCCGCCTCCAAAGCGTTCCATTCTTCCTCAAAATTGACGAATGACATGAAAGCTTCACGATGTTCTTTCCATAATCGTTCTGCTTTTGCTACATCTTTCAAATCTTCAACTTCTTCTAAAATTTCCAGCCATTCTTTGAAAATGTGATAAGGTAGCAAAGTAGCCAAATATGTTTTTTCATTTTTGATAACAATTGTATCATTCCCTTGATTCAGGTTGATTAATATATTATCTAAATTATTTTGTAATTTGATAGTATCAATTGTTTTTAACATTTTAAACCATCCTTTATTTTTATATGATGAAATTGTAACAGATATAAGGTGATTGGTCAAGTTTTGAGGTGATTATGTTAAAAATTTATTTATTGTTCTTATATTTAATTAATTGAGGAGTGCAGTCATTTTTGCTTAAGCCGAGCCATCGTTTAAGTTCGTTGAGCATGGTGGAGGGCTGTTCAATGCTGTTTTTTGACAAGATAAATTGGAGCATCAAAGCTTCATGAAACATGTGGCAAATAAGTTATCGGTCGATGTGCTTGTGGTGCCACATAAAGAGGATTGATAATTTCAGAAAGCGTACCCAATACATATTCTTGCCCATGCAAATAATCGATAACGACTGGCAAAGCATTTTCATCGGCAACATTAGCACAGTGCATTAAGACAATGGCTCCAGGATATGCTTTACTTGTCACATTAGCAATGACGCTGTTGGCATTCACCCCTTTCCGCCAACCTTGTGGGTCTATCCCCCAAAAAATAGATTGATAACCTTGTTCAGCAATTAAGCGGCGGGTAGTTGCATTTCTTGCCCCGTAAGGAAATCGAAAATACCGCATGGGCATTAACCTGCCTGCCGCAACCGAGATTACCAATTCTGTCTTTGCCAATTCAGTTGCTACTTGAGCTTGAGTCAGTCGGGTGAAATAGGGATGCCCATAACTGTGGTTTCCTATTTCATTCCCACCTTGCAAAATACTGGGAACAATTTCAGGATGATAGGCGACAAAATTCCCCTCTAAGAAAAATGTACCTTTGGCAGAATGGGTTGCTAGTGTGGCTAAGATACTGTTTAACGAACGTACATTTGCCCCACAGTCAAAGGTTAAGGCAATCCCTCTATAATTTCCATCACCATGTTGGATCTCATGGCTAGCAATTGTATCAATATAAGCTTGAGTCAACTGAGGTCGCATAGCTGAAGAAGCAATCGCCACTTCAGGTTGCTGTGAAGCTATCGGCATAGAAGTGGGTACAGGAACTTCGCTTTGCGGTTCTGGCTTGTCAGTAGGGTACTCATCTGAAATAGTAAATAAAGCAGGCGAGGTATCACCACCTTCTGCATGGGCAACATTATGAAATCGAATTGCAAATACGAAAATACTGATAAGAAACATTAAAACTATTCGTTTTTCCATGTAAATTTTTCCTCATATCAAAAATAAACTTTCCCTATTATAACATGGAATGGCAAAATTAGGCTACAATGCAAACAAACAATTAAAGAACAATAAGCCAACAATACACAAGTGTAGGATAAATGACGGATAATTGTTTTCTAGGTATGTGATTTTGAAATATACACCTTGATTATTGACGAATTTTGAATTTTATTCTATACTTATTTCTGTTGTAGTGCTACTAAACAGTCAACCACCCACCGAGCCTACAGCATCAGTGGGATTTCTTACCTCGATTTTGTTAAAAGCGAAGAGTATAACATAATGTCACAAAAAAGAACAAAAACACTGGTTCATTATCGGATGGAACAAGCTTATGATACATTGCGTGAAGCGGAAAAGTTGTTTAATCGTTCTGTTTTAAAGGGGGCGATTAGCCATGCTTATTACGCAATGTTTTACGCCGCCGTAGCTTTACTGTCTACCACAGATAAAAAAACATCCAATCAAGGAATGGTAGTTATTTTATTTGAGAAAGAATTTGTTGAGAAAGAGATATTTCCTGCCGAACTTCAACAATGGTTGCAATTTGGCTTTAAGCACCACCAAAGCCGGAACCTAGACAATGCTGAAAACGGAGTTGACCAAGCTACAACTAAACTTTTTTTAGGCAAATCCAAACAGTTTATTACAACTGCTTATGCTTATTTATTTAATACTTACGGATTTTAGTAAAGTAATATAATACTATGGCTACTCAATATAATATTTCACCCGATGAAAAAATGACGGCTGTCATGGCTTATACAAGAGATGGTATGTATTGGGGCAATTTGGTTACCCCTAAAGACATGAAAGTGAGTGGATTGCTCCAACGTTCTCAAATGTTGCCCGAGTATCTTGTTTTTCGCGAGGCAAATTCGCTCATCTTATCAAGCCGTAACCCACAACCAATTGAAAATCCTGAATTTTTCATTCCTATTGATTCTATTATTGCGTTTCATGTCATGCCTTCAGTAAGAGAGGAAAGTGCATATTATGACGCTAATCAACATAATCTTTGAAATTACACATCCTTATATGCCCGAACCAGGAGCAGTTTCGGTAGAGTATGTGACGGTTCGCAAATCGATTAGTATTGTTTCTGAATGGGATTGATGAGGTAACTGTTCACCCCAGCCTCCACATGAGGGGATGAGGCTATTCAATGCTATTTTTTGACAAGATAAATTGGAGCGTCAAAGCTTGCTTTGACATAAAAAAGTAAGTTTTGAACAGCCCTAATAGTAAAGGCGTATAGCCATACGCCACTACAACTAGCATTGAATAACCCTAGTTTTAAGGTATTTTATGAAATAATTCCTACCCTAATTAAATATCTGCACCACCATAATTGTCATATCATCATGCGGTTCGGCATCACCGATGAACGTCATGATTTCTTGTTT
The DNA here is from genome assembly GCA_002084875.1 of Anaerolineaceae bacterium 4572_78. Taxonomy (GTDB): domain Bacteria; phylum Chloroflexota; class Anaerolineae; order 4572-78; family 4572-78; genus 4572-78. Next base: position 3,286 of record NBMH01000240.1, read on the forward strand.
GACATGCTCAAGTAAATCTATAGCACGAGTATGCGGGGCAGATTCTATTGTTTTCATGAGGCGATTAAAACCGAACATGATTTTGCTGATATTCATTGCTTCTACAATACCATCACTCATAAGGACAAGTACATCTCCCTTTGCTAATTTAGTACTATATTCGTAATAACCTGTCTCATGACTAATACCTACCCCAAGCGGTATACCACCAATTTCAATCCATTCCACACTACCATCATGCCTCTTGATATAAGGTGGTATACAACCCGCGTTTACAACACGTAATGCCGCTTGGCATGATGCATCATGAAAGTCTGCCATATCTATCTCCATGTAACACATGGCACAATTTTGGTGTCCAGTGTTGGTGTAGGGAAAAATTGCCTTATCTAAATAAATAAGCCGTTCTTCAGGTGTCATATCTTTGGATAATGAGGCATCAAATTGTGATAGACAAGCCGCCATAAGAAGGGCAGCTGATGTGCCTTTGCCCGATACATCCCCCACCGCAAAGGCATACCGATTTGGGGGTTGGGTACCGCTGGTTTTATGAAATGCATGATAGCGATAAAAATCACCACCGATTTCACGGGCAGGCATGGTAAAACATGCAATATCTAACTGAGACCAGTTAGGATATGGAGGTGGAAGAAGGCTTTGTTGAATTTGGTAGGCAAGGGCTAGGTCTTCTTGTAAACGGTCGTTAAGTTGTTTCACATCACAATATGCAATTTGAAGATTTTCCTCGATACTCTTACGTTCGGTAACCTCTTGTTCAAGTTGCTTATTTTTTTCTTGCATGTCTTGTTGTAATCTTTGCAAAGTCAAGTGGGTTTCTACTCTAGCTAGGACTTCTTTGGCTTTGAATGGCTTGGTGATATAATCAATCCCACCCATTTCAAATGCTTTTACTTTATCAGTGGTTTCATCTGAGGCACTAATAAATATTATCGGAATGTGGCTGGTTTTTTTATTTTGTTTCATAAGACGACACACTTCATAGCCGTTCATGTCAGGCATGTTGATGTCAAGTAAAACCAAATCAGGTGGTGAGATAATCACAGATGTTAAGGCAACTTGACCGTTGATTGCAGGGCGTGTTTTGTATCCTTGTTTGTTTAGCATGGAAACTAATACTTTTAAGTTAGCATGCGTATCATCTACCACCAAAATAACAGGCTTGCCTGTCTTGGATATAGGCATTATTTTATCTCCTCAAAAAGTTCTTGCAAAATATCAAAACGAAATTCGTAGACCAAATCAGCTAAGGTTTTTGCTAAAGATGCGTCATTGCTACTGATTTGCTCAATAATTGTTTCAGCCGATTCTATATCTAAAGATTCGATTGCTGATTGCATGGTATACTAAAAACGGGCACAAAGCAACATTTTCATGAAGATGTCTTACTGGAGCGTCAAAGCTTGCTTTGACAGTCAAGACAAGAAAGGTTTTTGAAAACCTTTCTTGTCTAACCATCATCCCGCAAAACCTTGTCTAACACATGGCTTTCACAAGTTCTTTTGTTTGATTGCTTAACATTTTCATGAAGATATTGCTAGAGCATCCAAGGTTTATGGGATGCCTTACCGCATGTATATCGTCAATATGCAGTGTGTTATACTGATTTTTGGTAGCTCATGGGGAGCAAACGGCATAAAGCAGTATGCAAAGAGAGCGGTCAAACAAACCAAATATCCACACATTTGTATCCAAGCTAATCATCATACATATCACCGTATAATTCGTCATAAACATCTTCACGAGTTTGGCGAAGCTTTGCAAAAATAACGCTTGAGTTATGGCGATTGCGGGTTAGCAAAGTCATCCACAATTACCAGAATGATAGTGGCCCAAGCTACTTTCAATCAAAGCCACGATTAGCAATTCGCCACCAACGATTTGTTAGGCGGCCGGTTACACCTATGGAGTGACGACCTTTTCCATAAAATATGTCTCTTTATATTTAGCTCCTGGATTATCAATCCTCACCACTTTAAATCCACATTTATTCACATAAAAATGATGATTTCGTTTTGAAAATCCTGGCGTCTCTACACATTTCCGAGGAAGTTTTCATTGTTGTCATTGATCCATACAATTAGTGCCCCAATGGGTTTATCATTCTTTGATATTTTATAAGCACGGCTGTCTGCTTGAAGTGCCCATTTTCTCAAGAATTCGCCATCATCATACCCATCAGGACCCCCACTCTCTTCATCTAAATGTCTTTTAGTGTCTTCATCAAAAGCTCTTTTCATAATCGGGGTAAGCAACTCTATGTCTTGTTCGCCAAATTCCCCAAACTGCAAGCCGTCAAATGTTTTCATTTTTTCTCCTCATCCATAAAATTGGGGCGTGCCCTCGCCAGCCACTCCTTGTTATTTGCTTGTTATGTAGCAGTTCTATGGTTACAAGGTTGCCTTATCACTTATGCTATGTGAAAGCCCATGTCAATGTCGTACTTCTTGGCGATTTTGCCATGCAAAAACCCGTTGAGCCAATTTTTGACTCTGCCCGATATTGTTTATAGGATTAAAAATAGCCTCAAGCATTTCTTCATCAAGATAATTATTTATTTCAGCATGCTCCTTCAAAAATGTGAGTACGGACTTATCTTCATGGGCGACGCTTTCAAAAACATCGACCAATAATTTGTGGGCATTAATCTTACCCATCTTTTGTCCTAGCTGAATCATCAATTTTTCAGAAGAGAGTTTAACAGCAAATTTTTCCACATTGTGTTGCATGGCTTCCTTATTGACTTTAACCAGTGGCAAAGTTGCCGTCAATAAATCAATTGCTTTACCCGTGTATGAGGCAGTTTCGGGAATGATTGCCCATTCCATGCGGACAGCGATAAAGTCACGCTCATGGATTGCCTGCGGGGCATTAAGGTAGCCGCTCAAATTGCCATGCACCAAATGCGATAAGGTGATGACATGCTCAAATTCTTCTGGGTTTCGTTTATGGGGCATGATAGTGCTACTACACATGCCTCCTTCCCATGTCAGCTCAATTTCAGCAATTTCGGGACGATTGAGATGAGTAAGTTCATTGGCGATACGTGATAAATTTGTGCATATCATGGAACATATAAACAAAAATTCATGTATTCTATCACGGACTGTATGCCAGGCAAAGGTGGCACGATTTAAGCCTAAACGTTCTGCCATGCCTTTTTCCAACAATTCTATGTCAACCCCCAAATGAGAGGCTGAACCGCAGGCACCATAAATCTGCACAACTGCAATTCGGGATATGACTTCATCAAGCCTTTGTAAATTACGGTCTAATTCATCAATCCAACTTGCTACCTTAAAGCCAAAGGTTATTGGCACAGCAGGTTGATAATGAGTTCGTCCCATGCAGACTGTATCAAGATGAGTTTCACCTAAGTTGACCAAATCTGCCCGTAATTTATCCAAACGTGCTTTGAAAATATTAAGGATTTTTTTCAAAGCCATGCTCTGTTCGGTATCTTGAATATCTTGCGTTGCCGACCCTATATGAAGATAAGCAAGGTTTATTTTATTTAGCTCCGCATTTTCAGCGATGATAGCGGTAGCTTCTTTAGGAACAATACCATGCTCACTTTGACATTTTGCTAAGGCTACCAAAACTTTTAGCCAACCTGAAATCCGCATCTTGTCCGTGAAAATTTCGGCGATTTCATCATCACGATAAATATTGCCGACATAATTTGAGGACATCACATGGTAGTTCTTTAATTTTTCTTCAATATTTGTATGTTTCATTATTATTTCCCCTATGATTTTCAGCATGACGTATTGATGACCACATTGGCACCATGCGCCGCATAAGACAAAGCAATTGCCTTACCGATATTTTGACCAGAACCTGTTATGATGGCGGTTCAACCATGTAAAAAGTTGGGTTGCGGGTTTATCATTTTTTGTTGTCTCTTTAAATTTTATGTTCACAAATATCCAAACTTTCAATAAGTGCTTCAACATGCTCCTTTGAGTAAAAATCCCAAAAAGCACCTTCTGAATTTAACAATTGCTGACCGAGTAACTTCATTATAGCATGATCATACAAGGGATTGCTATTTTGGTTGGTAAGTATTTCAGTTATGTTTTTAGCTTGGGGTATGACCATCTCTAAGATTTGTCCCTGTGTGGCAATTAAATCTTCATAGTAAATAACATGACCATCTTCAAGTAACGGATACATCTTTTCAAAAAATGTCGAAATTACTTTAATAATGCGTGCTACTTTACCTTCTGTATTTTGTAATTCTTCGAGAAAGTGAGATTTTAGAATCATGACAAAATCATCAGCTAAATATTTATCAATCTTGGTTATACCTCGTTTAACAACTCTTTTTCTCAATCCTTTTTCATCTTTCTCATTAGCATAGTGCTGTAAAAATTGATTACCTGTTTGTACTGAAACTATTTTTTTTTCAGTGTGAATCATAGTTCTAAAATCGGCGAGTTTATGGTTAAAAGCATATAAAAAATCATCACCTCTCAACCTAACTATCTTATCACCACTTAACGGTTGGTCCAAAATGACCACATTAGGCAATTGATTGAGTAGCTTGCAAATCAATGTTGAACCTGAACGTGGTGCCGCTGTAAGTAATATAGTGTGTGTTTCAATCATTTTCATATTTTCCTCCTTTATCTTCAATAAAAGCACTTTGTTAAAAGCTGGATATTGATGAAGATAAACTCAAATGTCATCTGGATATAAATTAAAAAACAGGTAAGTCACTCGGAGCGATAAAGTTGTACTTTGTCATGTCAAAGCTAAAACTTTGATACTTCTAATCATCATACATTTCCCTTAATATACTTGGCGAATTCAGGCGAAATAAGTTCGGCAATGTTGTCATATATATCAGTTTTACTTATCTGATGTGGATAACGTTTACCAAGTTGGCTGTGTTCATATAACACCAAGTGCTGGCGGGGGGGCAGTCTAGCCAGCTAAATTGGAATAAATGCCAGCTCATGCCCTCGCCAGCCACGCCTTGTTATTTGTGTGATTTAAACGGGTTGTTTCTCTAGTTGGTTCACTTTTTCAGGAATCAAAACAATTATAGGTGGTTTGGGTGCAAATGAAACAAACTCCTTACCACTTTCTAATTCCTGCCTTTTCAAATCCTCAAAGATAGATTGCAAATCAAAGTTAAACCGTTGGGCATGCATTTCTCTAACCCTACGTACTTCATTAACAATAACATCTTCCCACATGGCAAACTCCTATAATAATTCTTGTGGACTACACAAAACAGGTGGTTCATATCCATTTTCACGACAAATGTATTCAATTTTATGACGCATGACTGCATTAGCAATATGCTTAAAATTCCAAGTCAGAAGATAATCCATACCGTTTGTTGTAGCTACCGCAACATGTAAAGCATCTTCCATCGCCTTTTCTGGAATAGCTTTTTTTTGGACAAGCTCATTAGCTAGCACCACAGCATCATTTTGCAAAGCTAATGATGGTATATTTTCAAGTATTTGTAAACGTCTCTTTACAGCATGTTCATCGCCTGAACTTGCTTCTTGAAGAACCAATTGAGAAATGAACACATCAAAATTATGTTTTTGTGTATCCCACCATTCATGGGTAACTTGCTGATAAGCAGCAATAATCAAATTACGACTAGCACGTGATGTCAAATAGCTGACAACACTGGTTTCGATGTAAACGTTTGATTTCATAATAAACCCATTATACCACCAAACCATGCTAGTTGGTTTGCCTTGTCAGCATGCAAAAATAACACCGAGTGCTGGCGAGGCTAACCAGCTAAATTGGAATAGAAGCCAGCTCCTGCCCTCGCCAGTCACGCCTTGTTATTTGGCTTTCTATTGAACACCGTAAATTTTTATGTGTTCATCTTCAATAATAATTAAATGTTTCGATAGCAACTTTTCAGTGTTATGTTCAAGAAACTGATTCATGACATTTAAAACATTTTGAGTGGTCGTGTTACGGATAGAAAACACGATAACGCCTCTAACATTATGTGTAATAAATTTATGATAATTTTTGAAATCCGCATCTCGGGTTACTATCCACGCATCTACCTGTTCAGCAACACGGTAAACTTCTCCATTTTTTATACCTGTTTTGCCCAGTGTTTTTATGTGGTTGGTTTCGTAACCTTTTCGGGTTAAAAAATCAACAAGGGCAAAGGGCATATTTTCGTCTAACAGAAATTTAATGCTCATATTGCATAAGCCTCATATTTACACAATTGTGCTGCATATTTCATTGATGCAGTTATATCGTCATGAGTAATTGAGGGATAATTTTGAATAATTGACGGTATATCTTCCCCATAAGCGATAAGTGACACAATCAGATAAACAGGTATACGTGTCCCCTTAATACAAGGTTTACCATGACATATATCAGAGTTGGATGAAATTCTTTCAATAAAATCAACGGATTTCCTAACGGTCGATCCTATATTAGGTATAACATTCATAAAACCCTCCCAGATAGAATTTAAGATAAACCCATTATACCACAAAACCACCAAACCACCAAAAAGCAAACCATGCTAGTTGGTTTGCCTTGTCAACATGCAAAAATAACACCGAGTGCTGGCGGGGGCAGGCTACCAGCTAAACTGGAATAGAAGCCAGCTCCCGCCCTCGCCAGCCACGTTTTGTTATTTTTTAGTTTGATAAAATTAATCCACCCAATTAACCACACGTAAATTAGGGATTTGCCGAAAGTGCCGCATGTTTCTTGTTACTAATGTGGCTTTATGTGCCAAAACAATACTAGCAATTAGCAAATCAGCACGACCTATTTTTCGTAATCGTTTTACAGCCTGCAAACTTTCAAAATGGTTAATTGCATTGGTATCAAAGGGAATAACTATCAATTTGTCTAAAGATGATTCACTACGATTAAGCAAGCGTTGAGCTTTCAATAAGTCATCACTTGTTGACGCTTTGAGCATGTAGTCAAAACGCCCTCTCAAAACTTCGATTTTAAATGTATCAGTGTCAAGAATAAACATGTGTTTCAACTTCCATGTCAACTTCAGGTCGTCCTCGTTGGATATAAGCATCAGCTAACAGATTATCTAAGGTATCATCATCGGCAAATGACCCTGCTTGTTTTAGAAGTGCTAAACGTCCATGTTGTGTAGGTTTTGACATAGCATCATTTCCATTGTTTACCATGTTAGGCATCAGACTTAATATTGCTTTCAGAAAATGAAAAACTGCCCAAAGGAAGGGCTCAGGTAATTCATCTAACATCACATTAATTTCTTGGCGTATATTTATCATTGTTTCCTCACTTTTAAGAATATGATGAAAACATTATACCACAAAACCACCCCACCACCAAAATCAA
>NBMH01000071.1 GCA_002084875.1 Anaerolineaceae bacterium 4572_78
GCTATCAGACCTTACGGTAACGCCATGTGGATTTAGTCGTCCTGTTAAATAGGCAATTCGATGTTTAATCGTTTCGGGGTCGGTCATGGCTGACCATTGAAAAGTGGTATGGGCTTTAGGCACATAAGGGGTGGCGTTAATGACCATGTTGCGTGGATATAGCTTTTTTGCATGCAAAACAAGGTCGGCGATAGCCTCGATGTCTTGCTCCTGTTCTAGCGGTTGCCCGACCATGAAATACATTTTTAATTGTGGAAAATTATATTTCGTCGCTAAACTAACGGCATGTAAAATTTGCTCATCAGATTGCGGCTTGTTGATTATATTTCGCAAACGCAATGAGCCAGCTTCAATTATATTTCGTCGCTAAACTAACGGCATGTAAAATTTGCTCATCAGATTGCGGCTTGTTGATTATATTTCGCAAACGCAATGAGCCAGCTTCGGGAGCAATCGTCAAAGTTTGGTTGCCAGATTCAGCTAACCCTTTTATCAATGGTTCAGAAATAGGGTCAACTCGCATGGAGGAAGCACTTAATTTTGCTCCCATGCCGAATGGTCGCTCACAGAAGCACTAACTAAACCAATTTTATCCCGATGCATCAATCCCTGTCGGGCAAGTGCCAAAACAGTATCTATATCAACTTCCCGCATGGGACGATAGACATATCCCGCTAAACAAAAACGACACCCTCGCCCACAACCACGTGCAATTTCAATAAGTGTTTTATCACCAAATTCGGTATTTTTAGTGTAAATATGTGTTGTGGCGGGTGCATGGTTTAAGTTCTTAAGCCAAATCCGATTGATGGGAGCGTTCTCCCTCCTTAGACATCCTACCAGAGGGAGATGGGAACAAGGAACTCCCATCTCCTTTTGAAGGGGAGGGTCCGGGGGTGGGGTGTCTCTCCCCTCTCCTTGAAATGGAGGAGTCGGGGGTGGAGTGTGTGTCCCCTCTCCTCTATAGGAAGGGACATACATGCCATCAACATTAGCCAAATTCGCGTAAGCCTGCTGACGTGGAATATTTGTACTTTCCCATAAAACATCAATCAAAGGAGGGATGATTACCTCGCCATCGCCGATAGCTATGGCATCAAAAATATCCGCCATCGGTTCGGGGTTGGTATAAATAGCCGGACCACCAGCGATTATCAGGGGCCAACTTTTATCACGGTCTTGGGCAAAAATGGGAATCCCTGCTTTTCGCAACATGTGGACAACATTAAAATAATCTAGTTCATAAGAAATGCTAAAAGCAAGCACTGCAAAATCATCAAGGGGGCGTTGCGATTCTAGTGAAAAAATCGGCTCATCAAAACGGGGAGCATGTTGAAAACCATAAAAGGCTCGTTCACAAACAACATCAGGCTCATCGTTGAACAAACCATAAATGGCATGAATTGCTAAGCTACTCATGCCAACGCGATAGCTGTTAGGATAGATGAGGACAATCGGTAATTTGCCTCCCCAATTCTTATATACTGTCTCTTCTTCCCTACTTAAAATTTTCTCAATCTGACTTATGTGCTTGTATACTCGTTTTCGCATTTATTACCTTATCTTTCTGTATTCTTTTTGGATACTTGATACGTGGATGAGAGACCCCTTTCAGAAAGTCATTAAAAGCCAATCGGATTAATTCAAAGTCACGCATAGTCAACCCACATTCATTAAATTGTCCTGATTTTTGACGTGTTTCAATTGTTTTGCGAATGATTTGGTCAATCTCTTCTGCGGTTTGTGGTTGGACAGCTCGCACAGTAGCTTCACAGGCATCAGCTAACATGACAATGGCTGTTTCTTTTGTTTGTGGTGGGGGGCCAGGATAGGTAAACTTTGATTTGTCGACCAAGGACTCATCTCCGCCCATAGCATTGACTGTCTGATTATAAAAGAAAAGTGTTACTTCTGTACCATGATGCTCGGAAATAAATGCTTGTATGGTGGGAGGCAGTCTATATTTCTTGGCAAGCTTTAGCCCATCTGTGACATGACTAATGATAATTTCTGCACTGGTCTCTGGTGCTAAATCTTTGTGTAAGCTTGTCATGCCAGGGCGTGTATTTTCGGTGAAAAAGAAGGGACGCATCATTTTGCCCACATCATGATAATAAGCCCCAACTCGACATAAAAATCCATGGGTTCCAATTTGTTGAGCGGCTTGTTCTGCAAGGTTGCTGACCATGAGAGTGTGATGATATGTGCCTGGTGCTCGGCGTATCATCTCCTTTAAGAGCGGATGATTTGGGCGGGATAATTCCAGTAATTGAATATAAGTAATAATTCCTGTTGTGTTGCCCACGATGAAAAAACCGATGAGGGCTATTGCGGTTGACAAGAAACCATTTAGGATACCTGCTCCCAATTGGGCACCAAGAACCTCAAAATTAATATTGTTTTCAAAAAGGGTGAAAATCAAAATGATAACTGTGTTACTAGCAGCAACATACAGTCCAGCCCATAACAGATTAGTTAAGTAGGCTAATCGTTGAATTGTTGAAGCCACAATCAAGCCACTCAAGATGATGTATGCTAGAAACTCATAAGAATTTCCAGCAATTTGAGCTTGAATGAAGCCAATAAGTATTGTGACGATAAGTGCTAGTTGAGGGTCAAGAAATGCAGCCACCATAATAGTTAGTGCAGCAGTTGGCAATACGTAGGCAAATATTGTTTGATTACCATCAACCATCAGCCGAATAGCAAGCACGAAAACTAACATTAAGCCAATTAGCAACATAAGTTTACGTCGTTCACGAATAATATCAAGGTGATATTTGATGAGATAATAATTTAGTAAACCGATTAAAAAAGCAATCCAAACAAATGTAGCAGCAATTTCTCGGTTTGTTGATTCAGGGGTTTGATATCCTAGTGCTTGTAAGGCTTCAATATTTTTGGCAGTAACTTTTTCTCCAGCTCGAACTATAATCTCATTTTTCTCAAATGCCATTACCACAGGTTCAACGCTATCCATAGCTTGCTGTCGGCGTTCGTTGGTGACAGTTTCATCAATAAACGTGTTAGGTTGAATTAAATCTTCGGCAATAGCCAGAATAATAGTTCGTTGTAAATCTGATGCATCCGCTGAAATATATAAATCAAGTTGCCGCCGAACATTGGTCAATTGTGTTTCCCTAATTTCACTTCGCATGGAAGCATTGAGAACTGCACGTACCTCTTGTTTGACGCTTAGCCAAGCATTGTCATGCAAATTTATAGTATTTGCTGATTCTTCCTGTGAAAATGAAACAGGCTGAATACTTCCTACAAATATTAACTTTTTTTCCACTGTTGCATAAGGGTCAGCTCGTACTGCATCTAAGAAATTAAAAACTTGATTTGCTAGCTCTTGTTGTTGATGTAATACTTTTGGGTCAGGACGGTTGTAAACTTGAGGAATAGCATTGGCAACTCGTTCCTTTTCCTCCTCAGTTGCGATTTCACTTTCATAAGAAACAAAAGATAAGGCAATCACATCTTGAGATGATACATCACCAACTTCAAGATTTTCAAGCGAGTCAACCACACTAAACCTTGCCTTTAAAATAACAACACTACTTATGATGAAAATAAGACTGACCATCAAAAGGATAAGTATATCTCGGCTGTTAAATACTGTATCGCTAAAATAGACAGTCCAGTTTTTTTCAGGTAACATCTTGTTTCTTAACTCCTAAATTATTGGAGGGTCAAAGCTTGCTTTGACTTGAAAAAGCAAGCTTTTTCGCTCCAGGAATTGCCGCACCTACTACAAACTTAGTAGAGATTTAACGATTTGGCTAATTCGTTTTCCGTCTGCAATTCCTTTTAAGTCGGTGGTTAATCGTTTCATGACGGTGCCCATGTCACGCATTGACTTAGCCTCTAGTTCAGCAATAGCAGTTTTAGCATGTCCTGTAATTTCTTCATCGGAAAGTTGTTTAGGCAAATATTCTTCAATGATTGCCAACTCATGTGATTCTTGCTCTACTAAATCACTACGATTACCCTGCTGAAACTGTACAATAGAATCACGGCGTTGCTTTGCCTGCTTGCCAATAATAGCAATTACTTCCTCATTAGACAATATTTTTCTTGTATCTATTTCAACTTTTTTAATGGCACTTCGTAAGCTACGGATAGTATCTCTTCTAAACGTATCACCACTTTTCATGGCAATTTTTAAGTCTTGCATAAGTTTATCATTTATATTCATCAGTTCACCTTTTTATCGATTATGGCTAAATCTTAACTAAATAGAACTAATTATACCATTTTCGCAGACACAACGCCAACTTAAACGCCGATAGTCCAAAATACCTATGAAATTATTACATTAATTTGGCTAACATGACATAAACTCTATTGATTGTGATTGCTTTTCATGCTATAATTTATCGCAGTTTATATTATGCTAAAAAATAATAGGTTTTGTAGCCACATCCCCATCAACATCTAACTCTTCGTTGTCGCAGTACGGACAAGATGTCCATACTACAAATTGTAATTCCTACAGTTTATGAAGTGAAAATATAAAAATTAAACTTAAAATTTGCTTTTTCCCTAATTTTAAAATATTATGTAAACTAACGTAAGTAAAATGTAAATTTTATTCGTGATTTTTACGACACTTTATGAAAATACTTATATTATATTATATTAATATCTATTCTATCTTTTTGGCTATTACAATTATGAGTAATGTCAAAGGAATTACGTCAGAAAAACATTGTATTCCTTTGATACATTCATCTCCCTAATTTTAAAGGAGAATTTCTATGCCAAATCAAAGTTCACCTACATACACTAATGGAAATGTGGCATTACAAGTTACGCCACTTGTTTCTAAAGATGCTATTCAAAACATTTATCCATCTTATCAGAATAATGGTCACAAAAATGGTCATAACCAATTTAAGATAGCGGTTGAAGAAATAAAATCTTCTAGTTTGCCTAGTGAAAAATTGGATTTAGCAAAAGATGATGAAGAACCAATTATCACAGAAAAGGATGTTGCCGATGATTTAATCAGTGTCTATCTTGACGAGATAAGCCATGTCTCTTTACTGAGTCGTGAAAGAGAGCTTGCCCTTGCCCAGAAAATGGAAAAGGGACATGTCGCCGCCAAAAAATTAGCTAGGGGTGTACGAAGCCCCACAAAAGCTGAACAACATCGAAAATTAGTTCGCATTGGGGAACTTGCCCGAAGTGAATTGATAGAGTCAAACTATCGACTTGTGGTCAGCATCACTAAAAAGTATATTAGTCAAGGTGTCTCTTTCATGGATTTGATTCAAGAAGGAAATATTGGTTTAATCAAAGCAGTAGATAAATTTGATTACCATCGAGGGTACAAGTTTAGCACGTATGCTACATGGTGGATTCGGCAGGCTGTTACGCGTGCTATTGCTGACCAAGCACGCACAATTCGCGTTCCCGTTCACATGTACGAACGGATTAACAAAATATCTCGTGTTAAACGAAGTTTGGCTCAAAAACTTGGACAAGAACCAACTATTGAGGAACTTGCCACGGCAATGGACACCACAATTGAAGGTATCTATCAAATTTACCAAGTCGCTCAACATCCACTTTCACTTGAAATGCCAATTGGTGAAGAACAAGAAAGTAATTTAGGTGATTTTATTGAAGATGGTGATTCTATGTGCTTGAGTGAATCGAGCTCTTATGAAGTGTTGAGAGAAAAGATGGAAAATATACTCGACTCGTTAAGTGCTAAAGAAGGACGAGTGATTCAACTTCGTTTTGGGTTGCATGATGGTAGAGCATATACGCTGGAAGAAGTGGGACGAAAATTTGGCGTGACACGGGAACGCATTCGTCAAATTGAATCATCTGCACTTCGTAAACTAAGACATCCACGTCGGAGTCGTTGCCTGAAAGAATTTTTGTAGCATGTATGTGCATCCAAGATTCTAAGACTATGTGTCGAGGTTATCAAGTATATTTTTCAAATCAGGTGGCAATGTTGCTTTAAATATCAATCTTTCCTCCGTGTTAGGATGAGTAAAACTAAGTTGATATGCATGTAAAAACTGGCGTTCGAAGGCGAGATTAGTTTTACGTTGCCCGTAAACCATGTCACCAACTATGGGATAGCCTAACCAGTTCAAATGAACTCTAATTTGGTGAGTGCGTCCTGTCTTGATGTCTAAGCTTAGCAAGGAAAAATGCCGTAAATTTTGTAAAACGGTAAAATGTGTTTGGGCGGGTTTCCCTGTTTCAACAGGTGCCATGCATCGGCGGTGATACGGATGCCGCCCAATCGGCACATCGATTATGCCATGCGGGACTTGTGGGTGACCATGCACAAGAGCTAAATATATTTTTTGAACAGTCCTATTTTTAAACTGGTTTTTCAAGTGTTGCCAAGCAGTTTTTGTTTTTGCCACGACCATCACTCCCGAAGTGTCTTTATCCAAACGGTGAACTATGCCAGGGCGGGTGTCGTCCAAATCGACTAAAGCGGGATAATGATTTAATAAAGCATTGACCAATGTGCCGCTTGGGTTGCTCGTCGCAGGATGAACCACCAAGCCAGGTTGCTTGTTCAAAACAATGATGTGCTTGTCATCATGCAAAATGTTTAAGGGAATAGGTTCTCCTTGCAATGTATCATCGGTATGTGTAGGCAAAGTTATATTCAAAATTGTGCCAAGTGGCAAGATAGTATTTGCTTTAAGCATCCTCTGTTTACTTTGAACCAAACCTGCTTGGATTATTTTTTTTGCCCGTGTGCGTGATAAACCTATAGCTCCCGCAAGAAATTTATCGAGGCGTTCTTCAATTGAAACTGTTACGGTTATATTTTTTATCATAGTTTCACCAGTAGACCTCACTCAATTGCCCTAGCTTTGCCCCCCACCCCTAGCCCCTCCCCTCCCCAGAGGGAGAGAGGAACAGGAGGGAGAGGGGTGGGGGTGAACGGTTACTAATTTTTCGGTAATTGTGCAAATATTGTGATTGACACGAAATAGCTTATTTGCCTGTTTTATTATATAATTCTATGAAAAATTTGTAAAGGATTTAAGATTATCATGGAAGATTTACAACATGTTTACTCGCAAAAAAATAATGCTGACAATGTGCTGATAAATATACTGATGAGTACAGTCAGCAAGATTGACATGGAAATGATAAATGAACGAGTAAAGGCACTTAAAATGGAATTTCCCAAAACTCGGCATGTAGATATTGTACAAAAACTCGTTCGCAAGAAGTGTCGCCAAGCGGCAACAATAGGAGCCGTTACATCGGGGACAGGCTTAGTGCCTGGAGTTGGAACAGCAGTTGCGGTCATGTTGGGGGGCATGGCAGACATGGCGGCAACGCTTAGATTGCAGTCTGAATTAGTTTTGGAAATTGCTTCCGTTTATGGCTATTCAATGGCTGATGATGAAAAATATAAACTGATTTTTCTCGTTACGGGTATTGCAAGTGACCATTCTGTCAAGGCGAATATCAGTATAAATTTTGCGGGCAAAAGCATTGTGAAAGTTTTGCCATTATTTGGCATGATTGCTTCCGCTAGTGGAAACGTGTTATCTACCTACATTGTTGGTCAAAGAGCCGATATGTATTTTCGATTTGGTGCCGAAGCAGTCGGTAGCTGGAACGATAGTGTCCGCACTATTACGGGCGTGGATGAACGTCTAATTGGGAAATGGCTCGTCGAATCAGGGAAACAAACTGGGATAAGTATTTTGTGGGGAACAGGAAAAATGATTCGGTTAGGAGGATTGCTCGGTAAAGCCATGATAGGTAGGGCTGTAAGATGGATACAGACCTGACAGGTTTCTAAAAACCAGGTCTATCTGGATACCAGGGACAACCATTGCTGTTACCAACATGCTTGGTCGTAAAGGAGTTTGAAGTGAACTGTTACAGGCGAGCTAAAATTGATATTATTATCTTTTTGTAATACATAACTACTTATACCTGATACGCTATCCCAAGAAATGACATGGTTTCCATTAGTTGTATCACTAATACCATTCAATACGGGAGAATTTGGTATCCCATTAAAAACTGTTACAACATACTGACCTGTATTGTCACCTGCTCCACCATCCATTACACCAAAACTAAGTTGCCCACCAGGAGCATTAATTGTAAATGTATAAACATGAGAAGTAGTGTGAGGGGGTTGAGATGATACCCAGCCTGTTGCTACAGTGTTATTAATAGCCAAGTAAAATCACCATAGTAAGGTCCAACTGGTGTTCCTGAGCTATTTGCACAAAGATAGAAAGCACCAGAATAATTTTCCCCAGATGCTTGCCCAACTCCAGAAGCTACAATTGATACGTTATTTGTATCATAGTTGGTAGTTTGAACTGCATTTTTTCCTCTATTAAAAAGTGCTACAACAGTTTCTGATGTAGCACTTTTTTGATTTCTTACAATTTGTCGAGAACGGCATGGCGTACTCGGCGTAGCACAGTCATTGGCATCATCGCCGCTTTCGGAGACGTAGTAGGTATTTCCTGTTTGTTGTTTGAGGAGATATGACCGCGAATTGGAGAATGTCGCGAATGAATTTCCAGAATTAGCGTTCTTCTGAAATTGGTGGTCATATTCGGCGGGGAGATATGACATCGAATCGGCAGGCACATCGAATCCATTTTCGTGTGCCATCTTATTCGCTGTCATATCAGCAAAGACAGTCAGCATGCCGAATAGGGCAGTGAGTGAAATAGTGAACAGTATAGTTAATTTGATGATGAGATTACGATTTAGCATTATTTATTCTCCTTTAATGCGTATCTATATTAAAAAACTATACTTAAATTATAGAACACATATTACAATTACAATTGCTTGATTTGTTCAATTTGACATTTTTTATGTTCCATGCTTTTATTATACCTTGATTGTTTCTTTTTTGCAAATCATTATGTATACAGGACTACCAATCAGAGAACTGCATAATTGATGGGAAATTTCAAATGACACAATTAACATTATTCGATGATGTACAAAATAAAGAAATATCCCTTGACAATGTGGCAATCCAACTCGATGTATCAGTTGCATCTGTCAGGAACTGGATAAAAACGGGTTACCTCGTTCAAGTTGGCAGAGGTATGGTTACACTAGATTCTTTTGAAAATTTCAAGACAAAGGTGGCTGGTGAAGAAAAACTTACTACTAGAGCAAATAAATTGCTCAAGGATTCTCATAATCATGGTGAACTTCTAACGAAATTTCATTCACTTATCAATAATGATGATATTAGTGGTTACGACTTAGCTTTGAGGTATGAAGAGGAACTTTCTAATTCCTATAGAAATAAAGAGGGCGTGTACTATACACCTCTCGATGTTGTGGCTCACTTTTTTCAGTATTTGCCAAAAAATTGTTCTGAGTTATCGTTTTGCGACCCTTGCTGTGGGTCTGGTAACTTTATAATAAAAGCCTTAGACCATGGCATTTCCCCAGAAAATATCTATGGCTATGATGTCGATTCCTTTGCTGTTGAAGTTACAAAAAAAAGGATATTCGAGCATACAGGCTATAAGACGAACAATATCCACCATATTGATTTTTTGGAAACTACACTAAAACCATGTCAACAATATTTTGATGTTATTTTTACAAATCCACCTTGGGGTAAAAAGATAAGCAAAGATAAAAGGGTGAGATTTGCTCATGCTGTAGGGGCGGGTAAAAGTATTGATACTAGCTCCCTATTCTTCTTTTCTTGCCTGACAAGATTGGTGAAAAATGGTTACCTAGGTTTTTTATTACAGGACGCATTTTTTAATGTTGCTTCTTATGAGCAAGCACGAAAAAAGGCATTAAACCTTCAAATTATTTCAATAATTGATTTTGGTAAACCGTTTAAAGGACTTCTGACCAAAGCCAAAGGCATCGTGATTAAAAACACACAGATGGGAATAGGAAACACTGTTGAATGTTCTGAAGTCACCACGCATCATAGTAGGTTTCAAAATTCATTTTTACTGAATCCCAAATCCATATTAAACGCGAACTGTTCGCAAGAAGAATCGGAAACTATAATCCATCTCTATGCTTTGCCTCATGTAACACTAAGTGGGCAAGCCAAGTGGGGGCTTGGGATAGTAACAGGTAATAACAAGAAGTTTATTAGAAGCACACCCTTGAATGGGTATGTGGCTGTATACAAGGGTTCTGATATAAAAAATCATGGCATCAATGACCCAAGTTCTTATATTCCTGATAATTTGTCGCTTTATCAACAGGTAGCACCAATAGAATTATATCAAGCTAGCGAAAAGTTGATATATAAATTTATTTCGTCGCAATTAGTATTCTTCCACGACAAAAAACAAAGATATGTTTTGAATAGTGCAAATATGCTTATTCCAGAAAGCGGCTTTCCTATAAGCCAAGTTCAATTATGCCAACTTCTTAACAGTAAGGTAGTAAACTGGTTATTTAAAACCGTTTTTGATACTCACAAAGTACTTCGAGCAGATATTGAATCAATACCAATTCATTTTGAGTATTTTAATGAAAATCCAAATTTTGAAGAACATACATTCAATAATTATCTTAAAGTAAAAGAGCTAGAAGATGGAACTTTCCAAATTGAAAAATAGAATCTGTAAGTTTTTATTTTCGCAAACCATTACTTCTTCAGAACTACCAAATTAAGAAACAGGTTATTCAGTCAACAAAAAACGACAAATACCCAAAAATATTAGAGTTTGATTAGACTTTGAAAAAACTCATTAAATTTTAACAAAAGACTGCTAAAATGCATAAATGGAAATGACCAATATTCGTCATCTGAACGAACAAGTTGAACAAGAATCAATCTTTCTGCATGACCTATTAGCAGAAGTCAATAAAGTTATGGTTGGGCAAGAATCCCTAATTGAACGCATGATTATTGCCCTTCTTGCCGATGGACATATCTTATTAGAAGGTGTACCTGGCTTGGCAAAAACATTGCTTGTCAAGACAATTTCACAAGCTATCCATGCTGATTTTGCTCGTATTCAATTTACGCCTGACCTTCTACCAGCTGACCTTATCGGCACTCAAATCTATAACCAAAAAACACATGAATTTAGCGTTCATAAGGGTCCCATTTTTGCTAACTTGGTTTTAGCCGATGAAATCAATCGCTCACCTGCTAAAGTGCAAAGTGCTTTATTAGAAGCAATGCAAGAACGTCAGATAACCATTGCTAATACGACTCACTACTTACCTGAGTTATTTTTAGTTCTTGCCACACAAAACCCTATCGAACAAGAGGGAACTTATCCGCTACCTGAAGCTCAAGTTGACCGTTTCATGCTCAAGGTGTTGGTTACATACCCAAGTCGTGCCGAAGAACATAAGATTATTGACCGCATGACAGGGGTGAGCATACCGACAATTAAACCCGTCATCGAATCTGAACGAATTTTACATGCTCGTAATATAGTTCGGCAAATTTATGTCGATGAGAAGATTAAGGAATATGTACTAAGTATTATCTTTGCCACGCGATACCCCAGCAAATATCAATTGAAAAAATTACAACCATTGATAGCTTATGGGGCTTCGCCGCGTGCCAGCATTTACATGATTGTCGCCGCTAGAGCTCATGCATTTTTGAAAGGAAGGGGTTATGTTACTCCTGAAGACATCAAGCAAATGGCTCCCGATATACTTCGACATCGTCTCATTGTTACCTACGAGGCAGAGGCAGAGGAAATCAGCAGTTCTGATATTGTACAGAAAATTTTAGCTAGTATTAAAGTGCCATAACTAGAACCCTACCCCACTCTCTTTTAAGGGAGTGGACTTGGTGGGATTTCCATAAACAACATGCTATCAAGCGACCTTATCAAAAAAATTCGTCAAATCGAAATTTATACCCGTCATCTTGTGAATGATACATTTGCAGGAGAATATCATGCCGTCTTCAAAGGGCGTGGTATGGAGTTTGACGAGGTGCGTCCTTATCAATATGGGGATGAAATCCGTTCTATTGATTGGAATGTTACGGCTCGCATGGGAGAACCGTACATCAAACGCTACATCGAGGAACGGGAACTGACGGTCATGCTGGTGGTAGATAGGAGTGGTTCAGGTGAGTTTGGCACGATAAATCGTTTTAAGCGAGAAGTTGCCGTCGAATTAGCAGCTGTATTATCAATTTCTGCCACGACCAATAACGACAAAGTGGGGCTTCTCATTTTCACCGATAAAACTGAGTTATTCATTCCTCCTCGCAAAGGACGACGACATGTGTTGCGTATCATCCGAGAATTGCTTGCATTTGAACCAACAGAGTCTGGCACAAATATTAAATGTGCCTTAGATGAACTTAATCACATGCTGAAACGGAGAAGCATTATTTTCCTTATCTCCGACTTTTTCGCCGACCCACAACATTATTACAAAACCTTATTTGTTACCAATCGGCGACATGATGTGGTTGCCGTAGATTTGCATGACCCGTTGGAGATACAATTTGCCAATGTGGGACTGATTGCTTTAGAAGATGCCGAAACGGGTAATTTGGCATGGATTGATACGACAAGCCGAGCCTGGCAACAAGCTTTTATGCAACAGCGTCGGCAACGTAATGCTGATAAAATCAAAAATTTCAGGCGAATCGGTTTGGATACAATTAACGTTTCAACCGATAAAGATTATGTGGTGGAGTTGACAAAATTTTTTCGCATGAGGTCGAAACGATTGAGAAAGTGAGGAGCGAAAAAGCTTGCTTTTTCATGTCAAAGCAAACTTTGATGCTCCAATAATTGCTGTAACAGTTATCCATGAACTGTATGAAAAAACGATTATTTTTAATTATTGTCATTTTAATTTTAAATAGCTTACTTGTCCAATCACAATTTTCAGGGGATGTTGACATCACGTTTACAACGAGCCAAAATGAGTTGACGGTAGGTGACAATATTTCTTTGCAACTAAACATCACCCATCCGCCGAATTATAAAATCGTCATTCCCGAATTACAGAAAACATGGGGATTGTTTGAGGTCATTTCACAGAGTGAAATTGAGACTGTAACGCATGATGACGGAAACCAAACAACTTCTCAGAATATCACGATTACCATTTTTGATGTTGGTACATTTCAAACACCAACTTTGCAAATTACTATCCAAGACCCATCAGGTGAGGTTGCTGAGCGAGCAGTTCCTCAAATAAATTTAACCGTTGCCTCCGTTTTAGCAGCCGACGATGCCGAATTACGTGACATCAAACCACAAGCGACATTACCTTTACCACCACGCTGGCCTTGGATTGTTGGCGGGTTAGCGTTATTATTAATTATTCTCATAATAGCAAGATGGTTATATAATCGGTGGAAACGCCGCCCTGAAAAAGTGACAGTACCCCAACCCATAATTGATACACGCCCGGCTTATGTTATCGCTTATGAAGAATTGGCACGCATTGAACAAATGGATTTGATAGGACAGGGACGTTTTAAGGAATATTACACACTAACCACTGATTGCTTACGCGGTTATTTGCAACGAAGGCTTGATTTTCCCGCGATGGACTTAACCACACATGAAATAAAAAGGATGTTTCGTGAATCTGATATTTCTACTGAAAATACACGTTTATGGTATTATTTCTTTTCCAACAGTGATTTAGTAAAATTTGCCCGCTTAATTCCCGATATCGAAAAATCGGAAAACCTGATATATGAAGCTCGCCGCCGTATTGAAATAATAGAAAATGACTTAAGACCACATGAGGTGAAGCTATGACATTTCGTTTTGAGTACCCTTGGTTATTGGCATTACTTGTCTTGATTCCCATCTTAGCCATTTTGCCATACTTAACCCGCAAGCGGTCTCGCCCAGCCACCTTGCGTTATGCCGATAATTCATTGCTAGATAATCTGCCCAAGTCATGGCGGATTTATGTGCGACCAATTCTGCTCATGTTACGATTACTGGTAATTGCCCTAGTAATTATCGCTGTGGCTCGACCACAATCAGGACAAACAACCGAAGTTGTCAAAGGTGAAGGCGTGGACATCGCCCTCGCCCTCGATATTTCAACTAGCATGGCTTCCCTTGATTTTCAACCGCAAAATCGTTTGGAAGCGGCAAAACAAGTCATTAGTGAGTTTGTCGAACAACGGCAGTATGACCGTGTCGGCTTGGTCGTTTTTGCCAAAGAAGCTTTCAATCAAAGTCCACCAACTGTTGATTATTCAGTTTTATTAGATTTGCTAAGTGAAGTGAGACTATCCACAGAATTGAACATCCAAGATGGCACAGCTATTGGGCTTGGTTTGGCAAATGCGGCTAACATGCTCCGTAGCTCTACCGCAAAAAGTCAGGTGGTCATTCTCCTAACGGACGGGGTAAAT
>NBMH01000072.1 GCA_002084875.1 Anaerolineaceae bacterium 4572_78
AAAACCGCAACGGTGTTGCTGAAGCATCCGAAGATGTTAATAATGATGGTATCCATGACGCTTACGATTGTATTGGTGCTCCTGGTCCATCCGGACCTCCTGGTCCGTCCGGACCTCCTGGTCCGTCCGGACCTCCTGGTGATACCGGTTTAATCGGCCCTCCTGGTCCATCCGGTCCTCCTGGTGATACCGGTGCAATCGGTCCTCCTGGTCCATCCGGCCCTCCTGGTGATACCGGTTTAATCGGTCCTTCTGGTCCATCCGGCCCTCCTGGTCCATCCGGTCCTCCTGGTCCATCCGGACCTCCTGGTGATACCGGTGCAATCGGTCCTCCTGGTCCATCCGGACCTCCTGGTGATACTGGTGCAATCGGTCCTCCTGGTCGGTTTAAGTTGTTGGGATAAAAACCGCAACGGTGTTGCTGAAGCATCCGAAGATGTTAATTAAGTTGTTGGGATAGAAACCGCAACGGTGTTGCTGAAGCATCTGAAGATGTCAATAATGATGGCATCCATGATGCTTATGATTGTATCGGTGCTCAAGGTCCCTCTGGTCCTCCCGGTCCAGCAGGTATCGTAGGCTTTGAACGTGTCAGCATGACCAGCTCTTATGACAACAGTAATTCAAAAGAATTAACCGTTCAATGTCCGAGTAACTATTTTGTAACAGGGGGCGGAGTTGACATAGTGAGTGACACCCCCGAAGACGTTGTGCTTGCTATGCAAGAAAGCTATCCTGCTTCAGACTTTGCTTGGCATGCACGTGTTGTGAGAACATGCGACTGCTCTTGCGATTACTATGATTGGCAAGTTACAGTTTGGGCTCTTTGTGTACAGGATCCCTAGTCAGTTGTAACATAAATAATTCAAGTTATCTATAGAGGAAAGTGGGGTTGGGTATCTCAATCCCACTTTTTGTTTTAAGTAAATTACAAAATTGTAAAGTTGCAGTTTATACCAAATTTAATTATCATTGAAAGTAAATATTAACAATTTATCCTTAAAAAGGAGACGCAATGATTAAAAAATATTTTCAAATAGGATTATTTTTTAAGGTAATAATAATTTTGCTTTTAACCATCCTAGCCTGCGAAGGCATGGACATTGATGTAAGTGTGCCAGAAGGAAATAACCAAAACGGAGTCGAATCTCCCAAATCTTCACAACATTTTGGAGAAGAATGGATAAACGTTTACTTCACCTCCCCCAAAGAAAAAGATGATGGAGATCATCAAGGTGGAATTGACGTACACCTCATCCGAGCAATTGAGGAAGCCCAAGAAAAAATTGATTTAGCACTTTTTGAGACCGATTTAGAATCAGTCAATGAGGCATTATTAGCCGCCGTAAATCGTGGAGTGAAAATCCGCATGGTGGTCGATTCCGAAAATTGGGAAGATGATGAGGAAATGTATGCCTTGCTTAAGAAATTAAAACAAGCAGGTGTACCAATTGTTGGTGATGAACGAAGTGCTTTTATGCACAATAAGTTTGTTATCTTTGATGATGAACTGGTGCTAACAGGGTCATGGAATGTAACTCACAATGGCACATATCGTAATAATAACAATGCGGTTTATATCCAATCATCGGAATTGGCTAAAAATTATACTACCGAATTTAATGAAATGTTTGAGAAAGAGTTATTTGGTATGAGGTCACCCAGTGATACACCACATCCCATTTTGACCATACAAGGTACTCGCCTTGAAACTTATTTTGCCCCTGAGGATAAAGTAGCTGACCGCATAGTAGCCGAATTGAAGAAGGCAAAAAATAACATTCGCTTCATGGCGTTTTCCTTTACAGAAGATAGCATTGGTGAGGCGGTTATTGAACAAGCAAAAAATGGTGTAGATGTACAAGGCATTTTTGAAAAACGTGGTTCTGAGACAAAATATAGTGAATTTGGCAGAATGAAAAAAAAGAAATTAAATGTTTTACAAGATGGCAACCGCTATATTTTACACCATAAAACATTCATCATTGATGATGAAATTGTTATTACGGGTTCATTTAATTTCAGCAAAAATGCCAACAAAAACAATGATGAAAACATTTTAATCATCGATAACAAAAAAATTGCAGGCATGTTTGTCGCTGAATTTACAAAGCTGTATGATTTAGCAAAATCAGCCAAGTAAACATATAGTACAGGCGTCTTGTCTACGTACAGGTTAGATGCCTATGATATATAAATAAAGGAGAAAAAACAAATGACATATACATTAATTCGCAACACGACCCTCATTGATGGCAACGGTGGTTCTCCAATACCAAACGCCGCCATTTTAGTGAAGGACAATCATATTCATAATATTGGTTTAGCCGATACCATTTCCCTACCCAACACAGAAATGATAGAAGTTGATGCCAAAGGTGGTTTTACCCTACCTGGCTTTATCGACACCCATGTTCATTTTATGTTAGAAGGACTAGACACTGTCACAATGTTGACTACACCTTTTTCGCTTAACTTTTACCAAGCGATTGACCGCATGCGACGCACTGTTGAGGCAGGTATTACCACAGTGCGAGATGCAGGCGGCACCGATTTAGGCATGAAACAAGCTGTTGAGCAAGGTTTGATACTCGGACCACGCATGCAGATTAGTATTTCAATTCTGACTATCACAGGTGGTCATCTTGATTATTGGATGCGTTCAGGGCAGGATTTGGATTTATTTCCCCCACCCTATCCAGGACATCCAGGCTTAGGTGTTCGCTGTGATGGTGTTGAAGAAGTACGCAAAAAAGTACGCGAGATATTACGTGCGGGAGCCGAGGTAATTAAGGTTTGTTCCACTGGTGGCGTTTCCAGTCCGACTGACCACCCCGATTTTACACAATTTACGATTGAAGAATTACAGGTCATAGTACAAGAAACAGCCTATCGACGAGGGATAAAAGTGATGGCACATGCTCAGGGGTTGGAAGGTATAAAAAACGCCGTTCAAGCTGGGGTTCATTCTATTGAACATGGTATTTACCTTGATGATAAGGTTATCGAAATGATGCTGGAACGTGGTACATTCCTTGTTCCCACGTTCTCAGTCGTAGATGGCATTATCCAGCATGCCGATGAAACAGGGTCTCCCGAATGGGTTATTCGTAAAGCAAAAGAGGTCATGGATGCCCATCAAAAGAGTATTCGAAAAGCATACCAAGCTGGCGTTAAAATTGCCATGGGTACTGATTCAGGTGTGATGCCACATGGCACTAATTTATGTGAGCTACGATTGATGTGTGATATAGGCATGACCCCGATGGAATCGATTGTCGCTTCTACGAAAGTTGCCGCCGAATGTTTGGGCTGGCAAGATAAAATTGGCACAATAGAAACAGGTAAACTTGCCGATATTGTTGTATGTAACGGCGACCCTATAAACAACTTGCGTGTATTGGAAGATGTGAATAATATTGTGTTGGTCATGAAGGATGGTCAAGTCGTCAAAAATTTGTTATACTCATGAAAATCACAAAGTAATATTTTGGATACAGACCTGATAGGTCTCTAAAAATCTGTCAGGTCTTTGTGCCAGTCATCTTAAAGGTGGCTGGCATTTTTTACTTTCCGCACTTTTGTTCACCTACTTAGTAGTCCTTTTTAACCATAAATTTTAACAGTTGATGCTTATGATAAAAGGAACATAGCATGTATAGATTACGTTTTTAAATTAGAATCAGAAAATACATCCTAACAAAATTTATTTTTATCGTAATTATACATTAGGAGAAGGAAGTATGACATATCTACATTATTATCCCAAACCTGTATTAAGTGGCAAACCGAATCACGATTATGCTATTATGGATGTAAGTGATGGTTCAAGACTCAACTGTAATAAAAATAGTGTCCGAGAAATAAACAAAGTTATTCCTCAATTAATACAATCGGATACCGTAACCACCTATTTTGACATTGTAGTTATCATTCCCGCCTATAATGAAGCAGAGCATATTGCAGATGTTGTTAGACAATCATCCCAATACGCTGATGAGGTGATTGTGGTAGATGATGGTTCCAAAGATAACACTGCTGAAATTGCCGAAAAAGCAGGAGCTTCTGTTATTCGACATCAGCGTAATCAAGGAAAAGGCGTTGCTCTAACGACAGGTTTTGAAGTGGTTCGCCACCTTATTGGCTCTCGATATTTAGACAATCACAGTGATGTGCCACTCCATCGCATTCTTGGTCATTGGGTTTTTAACTTCATCACTAATCAAACATCAGGAACGTTTGTGACTGACTCGCAAAGTGGATTTCGAGCTTTTTCTTCAGAAGCTATTTCCAAAATTCGTTTTAAGTCAACCAGTTTTTCAGTCGAGTCCGAAATGCAGTTTTTAGCAAATGATTATAATTTGAAAGTGACAGAAGTACCTATTACAATTCTCTATGAAGACCCACCTAAGCGGCATGTGATAGTGCATGGTTTAATTGTGCTGAATGGAATCGCCCATATGGTATGGCATAGCCGTCCTTTCTATGTGCTAGGAGTGCCAGGTCTCATTCTACAGATGATTAGTTTACTTTTACTAGTGTTATCCACGAATGCACATTTCATCAATATGGTCATGTGCATGATGCTCTTTATAGTAGGGGCATTGGCATTTTTCAGTGGTCTAGTGCTTCACCTAACACGCAAATATTTTTTTAGGTTTGTCATTTCCTGATAATATAGAAAGGAGGATACCATGTTTGTTAAAGAACTTACTGGATATACATCATTGATAACAATACCACATGTTGAATCCCATGTTATGCGTAATACGAAACCTAAAGTTAATGTAAGTATTATCATCGTCAGCTACAATGGGCAAGATGATTTGGGAAGATGTTTATTGTCATTACTGGCAAAAAAGCGACCTGACTATGAGATTATTGTCGTTGACAATAATTCAAGCGATGACAGCATCGCTATGATAGAAAAATCATTCCCAGAAGTTCGGCTTATCTCCAACCCGCAAAACGGAGGCTTTGGACGAGGAAACAATATTGGTACAAAAGAAGCACTGGGAAAATACGTAGTATTTATCAATCCAGATACTACAGTTGAAAACGGCTGGCTAGAGGCATTGATTGATGCCCTCGAATCAAATCCCAAAGCAGGCTTAGCTACATCGCAAATTTTGTTGATGGCGAGTCCATATCGTGTTAATGCCTGCGGAAACAATACTCACTTTACAGGGTTGACCCTTTGTCGCGGCATGGGGCAAAAACGAAACGAATTATCCGCAATGGTCGAAGTAGGAGCAACATCAGGTTGTGCTTTTGCCATGCGAAAAGATTTGTTTGATACATTAGGTGGCTTTGACGAGCCATTCTTTATGTACATGGAAGATACCGATTTGTCATGGCGGGCAAGGTTGATGGGCTACAAGGTAATTTATGTTCCCGACTCGATTGTTTATCATGATTACAAGTTAAAATTTGGTTCCAAGAAAGTTTTTTATCAAGAACGGAATCGCTACATCATGTTACTCAAATCGTTAAAATGGCGAACGTTACTACTGATGACCCCAGCCTTGTTGTTAGCCGAAATAATTACTTGGGGATTTGTTTTAGTACGCGAACGAACAAATTTTAGTAACAAGTTGAAAGCATACAAATGGATTGTTGAACATTGGACAGAACTTATGGAAAAACGCCATGAAGTGCAACGCCTACGCCAAGTGTCCGACCATGAGTTTTTGTCAGACTGCATCACAAACTTGGATTATAGTCAAACGGGCAAAGGGCTAATTGCTATGTTAGCAGACAAAGTATTCAATCCACTTTTTTCAATCCTTCACAAATTTTCTCTGTATTTTATTTAACATTTATGCTTGCTGGTACGGAGCTTTTTTAGAAGATTCTACACTAATAAAACTGATAGTGATACCGTTGAGAATAATCTTAAAAAGTAATAAGCTAATAGTGTTAAAACTCACGTAAAACAGGTTGAATCCAGACCTGACAGGTTTTTAGAGACATCTCATGTCTAACTACTAAATAAATTATCTGTGTCATTCACATAAAGGAGCATTCAAAATGATTTTAGTAACCGTTGGTACTTACGAACACGGATTTGATAGATTGGTCAAGGTAGCCGATGAGCTAGCGAAAACCATTGAGGAAACGGTTGTGGTTCAACGAGGTAATTCGACTTATGAACCAAACCATACCAGTCATTTTACAGTAACTACATATTATCACATGGTAGAACTAGTCCAATCAGCTAGAGTAGTAATTTCCCATGCAGCAGTGGGTGCAGTTATTTTGGCATTACGACATAACAAGCCATTAGTGCTTGTACCTCGTTTAGGACAACTTGCCGAGTACGAAGATGACTATCAGTTGAATTTAGCAAATTTTTTGGAAAACAAGGGGAAAATGGCAGTCGTTTATGACCTGTCTCCAGATGTGTTGCAAACAAGCATCAATAAAGCCGTTGAGCGACGAAACATAGGTAAAAATGGTGCCACTGATACATTAAAGATATTACGTCAATATCTTAAGGATAATTACAAAAAACGTAAACAAGTAATGTAGCCGTGATTTCCAATCACATTGTCCACAATTGGAAATTGCCCCTACAAACATACAAGGAGAATAATCATGAAAATTGCCCATATTACTGCAACATTCCCGCCATACTATGGTGGTACAGGAGCCGTTTGCTATCACAACGCACATGAGCTCGCAACATTGGGACATGACGTTACAGTAATCACAGCAAAATATGCTAACACCAAAAAGTGTAATGACCCACCAGGAGTTACGGTCAAACGTTTATCCCCCATGTTTCGTTTTGGTAATGCCCCATTTCTACCCGATATTCTGAATTTGAATGGATTTGATATTATTCATTTGCATTATCCGTTTATCTTTGGTGCAGAACTTGTTTGGAAGATGGCAAAGCGAACCAACACTCCTTATATTATCACTTATCATAATGACTTGATAGGTGAAGGCTTAAGAAAATATCTTTTCGATGGATATAGTTATGTTTCCCATCGTCTTGTTTTCAAGGACGCTAAGAAAATCGGGGTAACATCTTATGATTTTGGGAAACATTGTGGAGCCTCTCCTTTTTTCAAGGAACGCTGGTCAGATGTAGTCGAAATTCCTAACGGTGTTGATACTGATGTATTTCGCCCTGACCTAGCTAGTGACTGGATTTGTCGTAAGTATAATATTCCTTCAGGGGCAAAAGTGATTTTGTTTGTGGGGGGATTAGACCAAGCTCATTATTTCAAAGGGGTAGACCGTTTGATTAAAGCTTTTGCTAAACTAAAATTTAACAACACAGTCTTATTAATTGTAGGTGAAGGTGACTTGAAGCCAGACTACATTGCCTTAGCAGACAAATTGGGTGTATTGTCAAAGGTGGTTTTTGTCGGGCAAATTCCCAATCCAGGTCTGCCACCATATTATAACATTGCTGACATGGTTATCCTTCCTTCATCTTTTTTAGAATCATTTGGCATGGTATTGATTGAAGGGATGGCTTGTGGTAAGCCTGTTATTGCTAGTAACATTCCAGGTGTACGTTCAGTCATCAATCATAATCAAGATGGCTTACTGGTTGAGCCATGGGATGTGGATGATTTAAAAGAAAAAATGGAAACTTTGCTACAAAAACCCGAAAAACGGCGAGTAATGGGGCACAAAGGTCGAGCCAAAGTTGAAGCAAAATATGCATGGTCGGCTATTGCAATGCGTTTAGAATATATTTATAAAGGTATGTTGGGTTTACAGGTTTAGGAATGTAAAAGGTTTAGCACTCTATGTTTGAAAAAAGGAGGTTACTATGAAAATTCTTTGGATACCACATACAGGATGGCATATTCCCCAACGGTCTCACATTTTTTGTCGAGCCTTAGCGGAACGGCATGAGGTACATGTCACAGACTTGATTGCAGATTTTCATAACTGGTATGATTATCTTTCATGGCGTTACCTAAAAAATTTCTCTTATCGTCTGTATAGAGATGGCGAAATCACAGTACATGGTGTGCCACGTATTTCGCCAGCAATTTTTTCATCTACCTTACGGCATTTAAATAGTGATATTTTTTCACAATTGGTACAGCTGATTATTGACCGCTATCAAATTGAGGTGGTTGTAGGAACATTTGTTGTGCCTCCCCCAAAAGCACCCCGATTAGTATTCGATTTATTTGATGATAACGTATCTTATTGGCGAAGTATTGGTTCACCTTATGCTGATGAGATTGAACAAAATGAACAAGCTTATTTTGAACAATCTAATGCTGTAGTGGCTATCAGTTCTGTGTTAATGGATAAAGCTCGTCAATGCGGAACTGGCGATAATTTATACTATATTCCCAATGGTGTAAATTTAGACCAATACGGTAAGAAAAACAAAAAAAATATTCGTGATAAGTTTAACATATCAGGTGCGTTGGTAGGTTCAGTCGGCAATTATGACCGTCCTTCTGAACTCAATCGTATTATCGGAGCTGCCAAACTGATGAAAAGCGAAGATGTAACATTTTTAATTGCTGGTCGGGGTTCAGCATTACCCCAAGCTAAAAAACAAGTCAAATCTCAAGACATATCCAATGTGATATTCATGGGATATTTACCTTCTAATAAAGCCATTGAAGTTATGACCACTTTAGATGTGGGTTTATGTCCTTATGATAAAACTCCCATGGATGACGCTCGTAGTCCCATGCGATTGTTAGCATACAGTGCAGCCAGCGTTCCTGTGGTATGCACTGATTTGAAATCAGTACGAAGTATTGGATTTCCTAATGTCGTTTTAGTGGATGATAGTGCTACGGCAATGGTAGCGGGTATTAAACAAGCCCTTCAATTTCCCAAAGTACGTCCTCCACAAATCGAGGCTTATGATATCAATAAACTTGTAACAAAATATGAAATGATTTTGCAAGGTTAATATCTGATGATTTTCACACGGATAAACTCAGTATTGTCTATGTTGAAAATGACTTAAAAAATATTGTATAGTAATAACATAATATTAATCACGCTAAAAAATCGGAGGAAATCATGAAATACATGTTGATAAAAACTATTAAGAAGATATTTAATATTTGCGGACTTGAAGTTTACAAAAAAGGAATAAGGCGAACCAATTTAGCTGAAGTGGCTCTATTCCTTTCAAAATTTAATTTCAAACCACAAACAGTCATTGATGTGGGTGTAGCCGATGGCACATTTGAGTTATATGATAACTTTCCAAATGCCACGCACCTGCTGATAGAACCATTAAAAGAATTTGTAGATGACCTTGAAGCGATTACACGTAATTATAAGGCTCAATATATCCTTGCGGCTGCGGGTGCTAAACATGGTAAGATTATCATGAATGTTCATCCTATTTTAACAGGTTCGTCTATTTTTAACGAAACGGAAGGTACTTATGCAGATGGTATTCCTAGGGAAGTACCTGTGATTACAATTGACAATGCATGTCGTGAAAGACATCTGAATGGACCTTATCTGATAAAAGTTGATGTACAAGGTGCTGAACTGGTTGTACTTGAGGGGGCTCAAAATGTACTTAGTAATACAGAGGTTGTCATCCTTGAAGTTCAACTCTTTGAATTTTTGGTAGGTAGCCCTCAATTTTACGATGTCGTAAGCCACATGAGAGAATATGGATTTGTGGTTTATGACATTTTCGGTAATTATTATCGCCCTCTTGATGGAGCATTGGCAGCCGTCGATGTGGTTTTTGTCCGAGAAAATAGGCAGTTTAGAAAAGACCATTCGTTTGCTACATCAGAGCAACATTGAACGAAATGATACTATTCAATATTATCTTTCTACTGGTCTTGATTCATATTGGGAGAACATGGTTTCTAGCAATACAACATGGTATAAAATCCCGTCACCAAGTGCCCGCTAAAGAAAATGTCCCCCAAACTTGGCCCTCAGTTTCAATCATCGTTCCCGCTTGGCGAGAACGTGGAACAGTAGAGAAATGTATTAAAACACTTCAAATGCTGATTTATCCAACCAACTGGGAAGTTATTATTGTAGCGGGGGGGGATGATGATACCTTTGAAGTAACCCAAACAATCTGTCGTAAAGATAGCCGTTTTAAGGTAATAGAACAACCTCCTAATGGAAAAAACGCTGCCTTAAATTTAGGCATAAGTTTGTCAAAAGAAGATATACTTATTTTTCTTGATGCTGATTCTAAAGTAACACCAAACTGGCTTAAAGGCATGGTAGCTCCATTAGCAAATGGAAAACTTGCCAGTACGGGCAATTATTATGCTGAGCGTGACACTCCTATATCACGCTGTGGAGAAATGGAGAAAACGTGGGTTTTTGAAGTTAAACGAGCAAGACCATTACAAGGTTCAGGAGGCATTGCTTTACAAAGACTCGTTATTGAACAATTAGGAGGAAAACTCCCTGAAGATGTACCCGTTGGTGTTGATTGGGATTTGGATGTTCGTGTTAAATCACTAGGTATAGAATGTGTCTATACACCTGAAGCGATTCTTTATACGGAACGTCCAGCTACATTTAACGAATTTTGGCAAAATGAAACTCGTTGGAGACGTGCCCATTTAGCAGGCTTGTGGCGACATCGGCATATACTGTTGCAACATCTTTCGCAGATCATTGAAAAAACACTTTTTTATATAATTGCTTTCCCAATTGCTCTAATTTTCTTCATCAGTATAGCTAGTTTGGTAGCTGGAGAATTTAATCTAGCGGCTTGGTGTAGTCTAGTATTAATTTGGATTATTGGTCGACAAATAGCCTTAGTGGGCGGGATTGCCGCCTATCAAAAGGATTGGCGATGGATATCTTATGCACCCGTCATGGGTGTGCTATTTTTGACGAGAATTTTCGCTACACTATATGCGTTATTTACAATGTACAAATTATCATTTCATTTTAAAGGAGCCCGTCCAAAGGAGCAAGTGTAATATAATGAAAACACCATTTGATCCATATGCTATTTATAATCATTATAGTTTAGAAATTGCTTGTTATTGGTTGCATCAAAAACAACCCCAATCAATCCGACTATGTACAGATAATGCTGACATAGTTATCGCGATTGCCAGACGTTTGATGTGGACTAAACAACTCATTGTAGAAACAGAAAATATTGTCACTGCGTTACAAAATCATTTAAATCTCAAAACCACTCTTTACCAACCTAATATGGTAGTTGAGGCCGCTTTTGTACCATTTTCACGCCAGATGTATCCTATCCAACCTATAGCTCAATGGCTTGTTGTGGTGGGTGAGAATTCCTTTTCCTATAAAAGCCTGCTATATCCCGGTCAAGTTGGTGATAATGTTTTTGCTCTTAAATCATGGTTTGAAAAAAGGTACCGAATCACAGATAAAGTTAGTTTACTTGAGCCATACTCAATGTTGAGATGGAGCATTGCATCGTTAGCAGGTTCAAGGTTTCCGAGTATTCATTTTCAAATGGGACAAAGAGCGTTGGATAATATTTATGTCCGCAACTATTTATGGTGGTCGGGCTATATAATTGTGATGATAGGAGAACAAATATATGAACAGGCAAAAAATCGCTAAAGCAATATACAAACTAGATGCATGGTTAGAGTCCATGCGAAATGAACAGGGATACACGGGACCAATTTCTCACTGGTGGGCATCATGTTTACTTTACAGTGGTCCCATGATTGATTGGCGGTATGAAGGCATTATTAGCGGTTATCTTAACTTACACCGTATTACCCAAAATACCAGGTGGTTATCTAGGGCAATCACAGCTGGTGATGATATTTGTCAAGCTCAATTGCCATCGGGGAAATTTTTTAATTCCAGTTTCCAAGTGGGACCAATTGAAGGAGGCACCCCACATGAAGCAGCCGTAGATGTGGCTTTGCTAGAATTAGCAACATATTTAAAGGAAATGAATGATGACCGCTGGGAAAAATATTATCGTACAGCTGGGCTAAATTTAAAGGAATATTATTTATCAGAACTATGGCAGGGTGAGGCATTTCTCGACCAGCATTGGAATAATACCCTTGTTCCCAATAAAAATGCGACCGCTATTGAAGCCTTGCTTTTGTACCAAACTTTAAGTGGCGATTCAATGGAAACTTATGTTTTCAAAGCGGTTGAAGTGATTTTTCGAGGACAAGTTTTGGATAATAGCCTTCGACATGGGGGTGTTGTTCATCTAGGAACAGGTAAACATCAATTGGCAATTGGAATTTACACTGCTCGCATTGTGGGAGCTATGGTCAGGCTATATGAGCAGTATCCTAACCCAGAATATCGAAGGTCTTTTCAAGCGATGGGTGAGTTTCTGCTTCGACTTATCAATGAACACGGCACTTATTTTGGTTATTATCCCCATGGCAAACTGATTCGTTGTCCAAATTGGATTAGTCCGTCAGGTGACGTGTTACGGGCATTGTTAGTTTTACAACCGCATATGAACATTCCCCAAAATAAAATTGAGCAATTGGTTAAGGTACTGTTTACAAATCAACATGCCAGCGGTGGCATAGCCACGGCTTACAAACTGGATAAAAAAGGAGCCAAATACCTGCTTAAATCTGAATTACCTGATTTTCGAGATGTATTGCCTGTGGTGGGTTGGTGTGATAAAACATTTCGAGCCTTAACTTTATTAGCAACTGCTGAAGCAATGAATTCTGCTCTATCCGAGATAGGACATAACTCCTACCATGAAATGGACTGCACTTGGAACAAACAATTATGTCTTTACGTTGAAGATACTAAGGAGATACACTTAACCGCTGTTGACGGTAAAAAAACACTCTATCAATGGAGGAAAGGCGAATGGTATCCCAAAATTTATCGATTGTAATGCCACATTCCAAATCACTGTTGAGGACAATACGGCAACGACTCTCTGAACCATTGTATGTCAGTTCAATCTATTTAATGGGAGGGACGATTGTTTCATCGGTTTTCGGATTTCTATTTTGGCTCATCGCCGCCCGACTGACAACCACTAGTGATGTGGGATTAGCCACCGCCATTATTTCCAGCATTGCCTTACTCACTGGGATGTTTGATTGTGGTTTAGGACCATCCCTTATCTACTATGCTTCGGCAAAACATCAAAATCCTATGGGGTTCATCAAAACGGCTATTGGGTTTGGCTGGATTGTGAGTTCAATCGTGGGGATTAGCTACCTTATTGGCTTACCGTTTTGGTCACCTGCTTTAGTAGAAATACAACAAAACTACTTGATTACAGTCATATTTGTAGTATTCACCACTATTAATTTTGTGTTAGGCTTGCAAGATGTTGCCATGTTATCATTGCGAAAAACCCAGTATGTCTTCTGGCGAAATGTTGCATGCAACACCCCTCCAACTTTGTTATTACTGGTATTTTATTTGTTTGGGGCAGGGTACGAAATTATTTAAAAATGACCCGCTATGGATTGGTAAACCATGTCAGTAACTTATTATGGGGCTTACCAAATTATGTGTTACCACTTATCACTGTCAACCTCATCTCACCTGAAGCAACTGGTTATTTTTTCGTCAGTTGGACGGTTGTTAATTTCATTTTGATTATTCCCCGTACAGTGACAACTTCGTTATTTGCTGAAGGGTCACGCCAACAAGGAGCATTATGGAAAACAACTAGACAAG
The DNA here is from genome assembly GCA_002084875.1 of Anaerolineaceae bacterium 4572_78. Lineage (GTDB taxonomy): Bacteria > Chloroflexota > Anaerolineae > 4572-78 > 4572-78 > 4572-78. The sequence continues at coordinate 13,621 of NBMH01000072.1, forward strand.
CTTTAATACTGATTTTTGGGTTATCGTTACCGTTATTAGTCGGTTTATGGTATTTTGGAACGGTTTTATTAGGTCTATTTGGTAAAGGCTATGCAGATGAAACCTTATTACGGATTTTGTTATTATCCTTTGTTCCGTTTTCAATAAACAGTATTTACTTTATCATCTTGCGGATACAAAGTAGCTTCATAGGAATCATCTGTTTTGCTGGGACAGTTGCTATTAGTGTATTGGTTGGAGCAGGGGAAAATGCTGAAATGTTTGTAATATTGATACTATTGAGATAAATCGCATTTAGCGGTTAGAATATTATGTAGAAAAGGATAGGTGTATTATGCAAAAGATTAGAAAAAACTTTAATTCAAACGTACTTGCTTTTGTTATGATGATAATATTGTTGATAAGTATTATCATCCTTAGTTTTATTCAAAGCGAATGGTGGGATGATTCAGCAGAAGTAAACCCACCTCTTAGCAAACAATCTTCTCAATTTGGGGCTCCGATTGTGTGTGAGATTGTCAAGTACCGAGATTTAACAGGGGATGGTCGTCCTAACCAAGCCAATTTACAATGTGATTTGGCAGGTAAGGGTAGTATGACTGATTTGGTAACTGTGCTTGATAAAGGAAATGACATGACCAATTCAGCCGATTGGATTGCCAGTACTGACTTTGAAAATGATGTGTGGGTTTTTGATTATCATGGTGATAATCAGCCAGAATTGATCATTGACTTTAAAAAAGATAGCTCTGGCATGATAGCCAACATGTATGATGTACAAGATAGGGAAAAAGGTTTAGCTTATCACTTTTGGAATGGCGAACTAAGTCTGGAAACAGACCAACCTCCATCAGTACGGGTAGTTGCTCCTAATGGTTGGTGGATGCAAGACTTAAATATTAATTTTAATCTTGATATTTTTGTAGACGGTGCAGTTAATGCTGTTTTCCAAGCAGAGATTTTAGCAAACTATCTCAAAACCGATGGTGAATTAGATTTTCAAATTCACATTCGTGACCTTGATGATGATGGCCGCCCCGATATCGATTGGCGAACCATCAAAACAGATAATCCTAACATAGCTCGCCTGGTAGCATTAAGCTATTTGACGGTCAATACAAAGGATGATGAAACGCCACTTGTCCCTAAATTTGCTTGGCCCTACTTAGGTAATAAATCCTATGGTTATCTGACAAGTTCACCTGGATTTCTAGGGCAACCTCCCATTCAAATTGACTGGGAAACAGGACGGATATTGGCTATTAGTGAATTTGTTGCTTCACGGTCCAACGAATCACAGTGGTTTGTATATAGCCACAATCTATTAGAATCGGATAAAGTTAATGAGATTAACTTTGAAGCTCCGTTTGCCTGGTATGATTTGGCTCAAGACCAAGACAAACACCCCGAGTTAGCTATACGGTCATGGTATGCTCCACCAAACGATCCATTCTTTTTGAATGGTCGTTTCCCTTATGCTGTTAACCACATTCGTTACGCCTGGGACCAGGATAATGACAATAGTTGGGATTACAAACTGGGTTTAGTTGGTAGACATGAGATAGAATCCATTGTTTCCTTATCAAACTTAGATTTGAAGATGGTTCCTTATGAAGATTTACCTAGTTGGGTTAATGAAAAATCATGGGATATTGTGACTTTCGTTGCCAATGAAGGTTCAGAAGTAGCTGGAGAAGGGATTTATATTTGGGATGTTCAAACTCCCATTATAGAAAATTATTATGTTGGTTGGCAAGACACCCATCCCGATAAAAATCAGTTTGATGGTATCATGCCAGATTCACTCCAAACAGTATTAGAGACAATTAGTTTTGGGGGGGGTCAAGCAGGCAGCGTTGGCGGACCAGGTAGCGTTGGCGGACCAGGCAGTGTTGGTGGTTTAGGCAATTTAGGTGGTTTAGGTGATATGTTGGTTTCTTTAAGACGACTAGGCTATCCGCTCCAAGTTGGATTTCGAGCAGAATACCAACATACTCTCCAAGACCAGGTAAAATTATATCTCAGTCCCGTCGACCGTAAACTACACTTACAGCATGCTGTTGAAGGGACTTGGTTAATGACTGACCAAACTGAAATGGTTTATCTTGATACAGACAATGATGGGTATTTCGATACATGGCAATATAAACTGTATGACCAGGTAATCAGTCAACTCATTTTAGGTAGCGGCTATGTAATTTATGCCGATGATACTCAAGTCGTCCTGAAACGAACAGATTTATTACCGAGTCTCATTGAAGTGCAACCGCCCTCTACTCATGAGGAATGGTTGGATTTACAGACAATACTAGGTTTTGTAAGAACTGCTTCACTCGACAATGACCTGAAAACGATGTTTGACCAATTTTCAGGAGAAACTTGGCATATCAGCAAAGCAACGATGGAAAATTTTCACTTGGCATCAGATGGTTTTCACTTCGCTCTTAACTTAGCCCATGATTTTTCTAGCACGGGCTTTGCTGAACAGCAATTACAAGGGGTAACACCAGGCTCGTATGTCCTCAGTTATGATGGTACCTTTGCCCTTCGGTCACAAACATCATCGAATCTATCTCTAGATATCCAATTTCCGACAGTGGAAGCTATTACTTCAGACGCTCCAGTCAGGATGCGGATTGCTGCCACGAATACAGGTTTAGAGGATGCTAAGGACTTAATGTTGGTTATTGTTGGAAGAACATCGGAAGGTGCAGTAAAGATTGGACCAATCAGGTTAATTTAACCCAACATGAGTTTGAATGGTTGATTAGAGAGGCTTATCGCAGAAAATATGATGTCTCCATTCCTAATTACATCCAAATATTGAGTGAGTTTAATTTAGGCATCACATTTGCCGATGAAAATTTAGATGTGCCGCCTTCGGCTAAAACCAGTGTACATCAACAGATTGAGGTTATACACGGCTCAAACGACACAACGAGTATACTACTATCATCCCTTAGTAATAACATTGCTCTTTTGATGGGAGGATTACTTTTATTCGGACTCATCTCTTTTACCAGTATCGGAATTGGGGTTAGCCTAAAATATAAGTAGTAAACTAGGAGTCCAAACTACAAGTTTGGACTCCATCACACTATTATTTACAAAAACCAAAAAAGGATACATATCTTATGAACACGAAACGATTTTTATCACCGCATATTCAAATAACAACATTATTAGTAATAGTTTTGTTAATTGGACTATATAATGTCCTCCGTTATGGTGGTCTATCAGGTGAAACAGATACGCATGTTTTCACCGAGGCTATTCGTACTATTCAAGTTACGGGTGAGCTTATTTCAAGTAGAACAGGGGATACCATTTATCCAAACGGATATTCTTTCCAAAGTTTAGCAGTTTTTCTAACCAATCTAACGGGCATTAGTTTGGCAACATTACAAATATATGGAGGTTCCTTACTTGCCATATGGATTATTTTTCCTGCTTGGCTATTTTATCGGGAATTGCTAGATAGCCCTCAAGGTGCAACATTAGCAACTATTTTACTCTTTATCCAACCTGAACTTTTATTTGGTATTTTACGAGGTAGCCATGAAAAGTTTACACGTGGATTAATGCTAATGTGTCTATATTTGTTAATAAGAAGCCTTCGTTCACAAAAAGGTTCATCGTCCCAGTCATTTGGTTTTATCATCGCCTTTTATATTGCGGGCTATGGGATGATTACCTTCAATAATCTATTTGCTTTTTCATTTACCATTGCGATTTTATTGTCATTAGGATTTAGTTGGATAATTTTAAGGCTATATGCTGAAGCGTTACAATCAAAAACAATATTCCTAGCTCGTTCAGCCTTAGTTGTTTTCAACTTACTGATATTAGCTTTTATCTTTACCTTCTACATTTATGAACCTGCTCAAGATAATATCTCTGTTCTTTCTTCAGTTGTGGACAAAGTAGCTGTTTTAATTTTGGATTTTGAACATACTTCATCATTAAATCCATACATTACTATTACCACAGCTTGGATAAATTTGCCTACTTATGTCATAGTCAGTTTAGCAAATTGGGTTACACTTATGGCTTCCATAGCAATTGCTACATGGTACTTTATTTGTTGGACACGCGGTAATAAAAGACCACAAAAAGAAACAGAATTATTGCTATGGGGGCTCTACGTAGCATTTGTCATGCAAGGGATTTTAAGTATTGTTATTGATATTAGTGGAGCATTAGCAAACAATCTTCAACACCGTATATTCCCATCTTTTGTCATGTTTGCCGTACCAGTAATTACCAAATTTCTGATTGAGTGGCAACCAAAACAAATTATAATAAGGCGTTTACTTTACACTGGAGTTGGTATGTTAGTTGGTGTATTGGCTATCTTGTCAATTCTTAAAGCTACTAATGAACCACTTTTAAGTAACAAATGGATTTTCCATACACATGGAGAAATACATGCGATAGATTGGGCTGACCAAAGATTAGGTAATGAAGGTTTATGGTTAGGGTATGATGACCGCTTGTATACAGGATACGGTATTCAAAATGACATTAACCTCATAGTAGCTCAAACGCCTAATGGTACTCAACTAGATTGGGGCGATCAATATCCAAACACACGTAACTATTTGGTTTCGGATATAATCCGTAATCAAGGTATTCGTTTTAATAGTTCACTTCCTTTCAATGCCGATAGTCTCTGTGTTTTCGACAACGGTGAAACACAAATTTATCATAATCGTCCGAGGACACCATATCAAAAATGAACATACAAGTTGGTTTTATCAGTTACGGGCTTGACCGTTCACCAGGTGGTATTGGACGGTATATGAAAGAAATGTTAGCCATATTACCACATAAGGAAGTCGAAGTGACTACACTTCATGCTGGACGCACTCAATCTCATAACGGCACAGTCAGTTTACCTGGTGCAAAATTGTTACCGGGTTTACTGACCATCGGACAAATTGAAATTGGTTTAGTTGTCAAACAACAAAATTTGGACATCATTCATGACTCCACAGGTTGCATTCCTTTGATGTTTGCGGGTACGAAACGAGTGGCTACAATTTACGATGTTATTCCATACATCTATCCTGAAACAAGCTCAAAATTGGATTGGCTTATATATCGTTTTTGGTTACCCAAAGTCGTCCACCACATAGACGCTGTTTTTACAATTAGTCAGCAGTCAAAACAAGACATCATGAAATATCTAAAAGTTAAACCTGAAAAAATTTTTAATATGTCTTGTGCCGCTAACTCAACATATCAGCCAATGACACGTATTCAAATCAATCCAATTTTGAGAAAACACGGCATAAATTTTCCATATATTTTGTACGTTGGTTCAATTGAAGCTCGTAAGAATTTGAAAAGACTACTTGAATCTTTTGCCTTATTATTAAAACAATTACCACAAGCACAATTGGTTATTGTTGGAGCAAAAAAATGGAAATTTACCCCGATTTTTGAAACAGTACAACGGCTAAATTTAGAATCTCACTTGCATTTTACAGGGTATATTCCTGATGAAGATTTACCTGCCATTTATAATGGGGCTGATGTGTTTGTTTTCCCTAGCTTGTACGAGGGATTTGGTTTACCTGTATTAGAAGCAATGGCATGTGGTACACCTGTTATCACCTCAAATATTTCATCATTACCTGAAGTAGCAGGAAAAGCAGCTTTGTATGTTTTTCCTAAAAACATACAGGAAATTACAGATGCAATGTATCGTCTTTTAACCGATTCAGCTTTAGCAGATGATTTACGAACCAGAGGTTTAACTCAAGCAAAGAAGTTTTCATGGGAAAAAACTGCCCAAGAAACTATTGCTGTTTATAAGCAGATATGTTCATTATAACTAATTTTAACAATATCAAGAAAGGAGAATATAATGACAACACAAACATTACAAACATCTAATCAATCTCAAATTAGTAAATTTTTATGGCTAGATTTTATATTTATTATCACTGGTGGTCTTGCCTTAGCAGGACTTATATTTCTGGCAGAAACACTTTCTTTTCTAGCATCGCTCCGTTTTTTCATCGGAGTAATTTATGTCTTGTTTATACCCGGTTATGCTTTGACACTGGCTTTATTTCCTAGCCGACATGACCTTGACAGCAACATTGAGCGATTTGGTCTTAGCATCGGTTTAAGTATTGCCTTAGTTTCTATCATAGCACCGCTAATTAACTTAGTAGAAATCAATTCATTGACAATTGTTTTAGGTATATACGGATTCACTTTTTTGTTCATGGTAGTTGCTTTTGTAAGACGGTATGTATTACCGATGAACGAAGTATATCATCCCAATTTCTTTAGCAATCCACTTGCAAATGTATCACGAGTTGAGCTGTATGTGTATGCTAGTTTTGCAGTTATGTTTGTCATCATGACAGCAATATTTTTATGGATATACATTACCCCATCAGCTGATGACATTACAGAATTTTATATCTTGGGGAAAACTAACAAAGTGGAATACTACCCGCAAGAAAACAAAGTCGGTACAGATTTAGTAGCTACGATAGGAATTGTCAATAGGCAATCAAGCCAACAAACTTATCAAGTACAAGTGTGGGCTGTTGACCCATGGCAAGAAAATAAACAAGAACTTGTCCAACAAATTGAGCACATTACCTTACTTCCTAATCAACAGATAGAGCAAGTAATTACTTGGCAAATGCCTTATATTGGTAGTGACCAACAAGTACATTTTTTACTGTTTACCTCAGACAATTCCCAACCCTATCGCCAATTGCAATTATGGCTAGATGTGATTGAGTAACAAAATTGTTGTAATGCCAAGCCTCTGTAGTTTTCAAAACCACAGAGGCTTTTTTCTTAAACAATAACTTCATTTTGCCAATTGCTTGATTTTGTGTATACTTAGAAAGTAGTATATTTTTTTGTCTACATAGAAGGCATATCATGAAATTTGCTCATATTCGTCTAGTTCGCTCAAGCCTCGTTAAAATTTGTATCGCCGCGTTAATCATCGGACATGCATTTTGGTTGCCCATACTTGGCAATTTTCTCATTGTAGCAGACCCTCTACAACCCGCGGATGCTATTGTGCCGCTTGGTGGTGGAGATGGAGAACGTGTACAACACTGTATTAAACTCTTCAAAGATGGTCATGCTAAATTCTTCATCGCACTTAATCCAGGGTTCCACCCTCATGATATTCGTTTACCTTATAGCGAATGGATTAAAGACCAAGCAATGAATGCAAATATCCCCGATAAACAAATTATCACAGTAGGCGGAGCAGTTTCAACAACGTACCATGAGGCAATGATAATTCATCACCTTGCCCAGGTCGAAAAGTATCGTTCCATCATCATCGTTACAGACCCATATCATACCCGACGTACCCGCATGATTTTCCAAGATAGATTTAAAAACACCAATATTACTATTAGTGTGCAACCCACCCCTAATTATCCATATCATCCCAATACATGGTGGAAACATTCTGACATGATTTACGAAACTGTAACTGAGTATGTTAAAATGGTGTCGTATTTTATGGGGTATTTGGAGCGATAAAGCTTGTTTTATCATGTCAAAACAGGCTTTGACCCTCCAGTAAGGTCTTCATGAAAATGCAACTTCATGACTGTTTTTTAGTATAGCTATGTTTAATGATATTCGTTCTAGATTAATAATTTCTTATATAATTGTCATCTTTGTTGCTTTAGCAATTTCCTTTGGGAGTTTGATAGCAATTAGACAACCCATGCAAGACCAATTTACCTACAGGCAATTGACCGACCAGATGACCCAACTCGTTAAGGAAATTCAGGAGACAAAAGGGAATCATCGTGGTCATCATTATGGTTATAACGCGAGGCAGTTGCCTGCCACGATTGTCGACTTTCCACAAAACAATATCAGTCGTTTGTTAGTTATTGCAGATGAAAGCATTATTGTTTTTGATAGCCATGATAGATGGCAAGGACGAACGATTGATTTACCCGAAGGTGCTTTTCACATGGGAATGATGCCTAAGCGAATGATTGATCCTGATAAACATCATGTCATGTATGTTAATGCCACCATCAGCATGAATAATTCAACTGATTTACATTTATTATTGACCACTAATCCGCCAATGGATCAATCTGGTTTTATTGATTATTTAATCAATGGATTTATTGTAGCGGGCTTAATTGCCTTTTTCATTTCAGTATTACTTGGTCTTTTAATCACCCGTTCAATCGCCAATCCATTACAAGGAATTTCTGTAGGAGCAAAATCAGTAGCAATGGGAAATTATCAGCACCAAGTTCCCGAAGTTGGACCTGATGAGGTAAAAGCATTAGCCCAGTCATTTAATGCCATGACCAAGCAAGTGCGTGCCAGCCAAATTGCCATGCGTGATTTCGTTTCCAACGTTTCCCATGACCTCAAAACACCACTTACCTCGATTCAAGGTTTTTCACAAGCGATGTTAGATGGTGCGGTGCATGATGAAGCGATGCAAAAAAAAGCAACCAGCATCATTCACGAAGAAGCAAATCGTATGCGACGTTTGGTTGATAATCTACTTGATTTAGCAAATTTAGATGCGGGGCAAATAGCAATTGAACAGCATGCCGTTAACTTGACACAATTATTGACGATTACGATAGACTCGCTGGCTTTACAAGCACAAGACAAACGTATTAACATCATTCAAGAAATATCAGCTTTGACAACGATAACAGGGGATGGTGACCGACTTAGCCAAGTCTTTACCAACCTGGTAGATAACGCTATTAAATATACTTCCCATGATGGTACGATTAAGATACATGGTGAAATAACCGTTAGACAAAATATGAACGGACATCACAGCAACAGATTTGCCAAAATCACAATTAACGATACAGGAATTGGCATACCAAGTGATGAACTACCACGCATCTTTGAACGGTTTTATCAGGTTGACAAAAGCCGTCAGGGGAAAAATGGAACAGGGCTTGGGCTGGCTATTGCTCAAAACATTATTACTTCCCATGATGGATATCTTGAGGTTAAAAGTGAACTTGGTATAGGGAGTCATTTTACAGTGTGGCTACCTGTTGTGAGTTGATAAGTTGGTCGTGACATTTTCGGAGTTATGGAATCAGCAAATTTTAAAATCACATGCGAAAAATTTTTATTGTCGCCTTAGAAGAAATCAAATTTTACCTGCGAAGTTGGAGTTTTTATATTTCAACGATTGCCTTGCCTCTAATATTTGTAACTGCTAGTCTATTTCCCCAAGTAAGTACTTGGTTTGAAGACTCTGCTTTGTCTTCTGTAGAGACTGTCTTATCTGAAGAAGCAACTACGATAACTACTCAAGTTGGGTTTGTTGATTATGCGGGTGTGGTTGAGTTTATACATGATGACCAACAAGGCTATCTAATCCCATTCACATCAGAATATTTAGCGAGTGTTGCTGTTGATAGTGGCAAAATCGAAAGCTATTATGTAATTCCAGAAAGTTACATGAACAACGGCGATGTTATCCAATATACCAAAGTATCACAATTATATTCGGATACAGACGGGGCAATTAAAGCACTTTTATGGCAAAATGTACGTCATTCACTAAATAATCCTGACTTGGTAAATCGTTTATTATCTCCCGTAACATTGATTCGAGATGGTCCCCCACCACGACAATATGGCTTTATTCCAGTTGATGTCGATTTAAGCCGTTTGGCTTCAGGAGGATTACTCATTTTCTTGTTTTACATGACCATAAATGTAGGTGGAAATTTATTGTTACGCTCATTACAAAGAGAGGTACGAGCTTATGTTTTGGAAATGTTAATTACCACCGTCGCACCCGCTCAACTGATAGGTGGTAAATTATTGGGATTATCTATTTTGACATTTACTCAAGTTAGCATTACTTTATTAGCCCAAGTGATTTTTTACAGCAATTTTGGTGATGCCACCACACTTACCTTGCCTTCCATGTCTGTTGCTGTGACCAGCCTGGTTTATTTTGCACTTGGCTATTTAGGATATGCGGGTATTGCCATGAGTATTGCTGCAATTTTTCCTACTCAGCATGAGAATAGTTCTTTGTTATTGCTTGTGCAAATATTATTTATGTTTATTCTGACAAGTGTTATATTTGTTATTATGGATGCCGATGGACTTATTACTATTGTGCTGACACTATTCCCACTATCAGCACCATTGCTGATGCCTTTCCGATTGATGTTGACATCTGTACCGTTTTGGCAATTGTTAGTTGGGTTTGCTGGTTTAATAGCATGGGCAGTTTTTTGGGTTAGTTTAAGTGTGCGTCTTTTCCGAGCGTATAGCCTTTTGACAGGGCAAACACCAAATCTTCATGTGCTTTATAAAACGCTGATTAGAGGATAGTACACTCGTGAAGGTTACATGGTTAAAACAAGAAAGGTTTTTAAAAACCTTTCTTGTTTGACCATTATCTCACTTGCCCGTTCTGCATGAAAAAAGCCCCAATCAGTTTGATTAAACCTTTCTTGTTTGACCATTATCTCACTTGCCC
>NBMH01000073.1 GCA_002084875.1 Anaerolineaceae bacterium 4572_78
ATCAGTTAGTGGAATTTGGCTCGATTCATCTGATTTATCTACTTCTTTTTCTGCTGAAACAAGCTCTGACATCCAATCGGATAAATCCTCATCTTCTGAATCAGTAAATTTTGATTTTGGCATTGATAACTCATCTGTTAGAGTATCACCATCATCTTCCATATCAGATTCAAAAGAGTAGTTTTTAGTAAGTTCTGCTAACCAATCTTGGTCATAATCATCTGTTGTTATGTCTTTAGCAGTGGTGGTAGGTTCAACTGTTTCAAGAGAATTTAGCCATTCATCATCAATTTCATCAGAAGGAACAGTAGAATCTCCAATCGCCCCAAATGAATTTAACCATTCATCGTCTACTTCAGGTTCATTGTCCTCTGACGTGAGCCATTTATCATTGTCAACATGAGAAGAATCTGTAGTAGGATTTGGTTCAATGGATTCCCAAGAATGAAATGACTTATCTTGTTTGGGACTGGTTATAGTATCATCTTCATCCACCATGCTGAGCCAATCGGTAGCACCACTTTGCTTGTCCGTAAAAACAGAAGATGTGGTTGTTCCTGTTTCACCTAAAGAAAGGTCGTCGTCCAAGTCATCTGGTAATTGTGAGGAATCAAAACTTATAGCTTGAGAAGAGTCCAAACTTGTAACTTGAGAGGAGGACGGTGATTCAAAGAAAAAATCGGATTTTGGCTCTTTGAGAAAATCCTTTTCTGATTCACCATATTTCTCCAAAAGTTCAATTAACCACTTTGGGGCTACTTCTTTTACATTATCCGATTTTTGAGTTGAACTACTCATTTTTATAATGCCCTTCCGTATCAATATAAGGGCGGTCTGCCCCAAGAATAATTCGCAAACCAGTAGCAATAGTACCCAAGGCAGTTCCCAAAAGGATACCGCGTACACCCGCTAAAACGGGAACATTCATACCCCACTCTACCATGTGGGGGAAATCTGCCCATAGTTGATATCCAGCTGGAACCTGCCCTAATAGAACAATGATAGCCGCAGTCACCATCAAAAAAGTTTCGAAATCCCTAATACGAAAGGTTCGATAAGCGGCACTGATAATGAAAAAAGCCATGAGAGCAAATAGAGTTGATTCCAACGGACGGAGGATATAATTAAAAATTGATACACCAATGTCAGAGTTGGGTCCTCCGCCATAAACACCTAAGCCTAGCGTGATGATGAAGGAAAGAATTAAAACAATGCTATAAAACCAACTACCAGCTTGTGTTTTGATTTTATTGCCATGCACATTCAAAAGGTTGAATATGCCCAATATCAAGGCAAAAGCAGCGACAATCATTGCCCACTCAATAAAAAGAGTGGCTAAGGTATTGATTACAACCAATCCACTTTGAAGGGAAGGTGTTAAGGGTGGGGTGCCTGATGGAACAAAAAAACTAGCTAACACAATTAGTCCAACACTGATAGCTACAACAGTAGAAATAATTCCAGCAAGTTTTGTCATAAGTTCACTCCAATAATCCTATTGATGTGGCAATAACACCGCCAATGATAATAAAAGCAATTAGCCAACGAAGAGTATCTTGAGCAAATAAGCTACTGAGATGAGCATGTTTCTCGGCTAGATATGCTCCACCAGCAAACATATTCTCGCCCCATATCCCTTGCGGTGAAGTGGCTAGGACAAGAGAAATGACATCGGGTTTACTAGCACCAGCAATAGCGGTAATGTTTTTCCTTTGCCAATGAAGTGCCTCTCCCATAAGCAAATATTCATCACCAAAATTGCCTATCATAACGTTGCCAATAGTATCTTCAATTCCAATAGTTCCCATAACACCAGCGGCATAAGCAGTTGGTTCGGGTGATACCCATCGTACTTTATCTTGTCCTCCAGATACGCTGTGTGCCAGCAACATAACAGTTGGGTCAGCCATGGTCACGACATGGGCGGAACCCGCTTTTTTTGTTTCAGTTGAGATGTAATCTAAGACGGTTAAGCCCGCCAAACTATCTGCAGTAGTTTGGTCAGTAATACTACCTGTTCCTAATGTAACATGCAGAGGTTTGCCTGTTTCAATTGAGTGAGCAACTAAGGTTTTGATAGATTCAAATCCTTTAATAGGTCGTAATCGGGCAGTTTTTCCAGATTTAAGCCGATAGAGAAAAAACAAAAACGATAAAATAAATATCCCCAAAATGCAAAGTGCATAAAATTGTTGTTCTGAAAATGATAATGGTATCATGCTTGGTCTTTAGCCTCACGCTCTAACTGCTCAATCAATTGATTGAGATAATTTCGATTGGATAACAAAGTAATTATGTTATCGGTAGTATAGTTTGGCAAAAACATGTTTAACATTGGTTGAGCAACTATAAAAAATTGACCAATCACAAAACTTAACGGTTTATGAATTTCGAGTAGAATACAAACAGGCGTAGCTAATTTCATCAATCTAATTTGAGCAGTCCAATGTCGAATGAATTTAGGCGTGCTATCAATTGTTTCTATCATAGTGCCGTAGCCGTGATTTTCTGTCACATGTTAAAATTTTTTCATGAAGTAATCATGAAAAGTATACCAAATTATTCAGACAAAGTAAAGATTTTTTGATGAACCCTAGAAATTGGAAATTGGAAAATGATTTTTCACCCAAAAAGTTAATTGGTTCTCGTTTATTTAGTTGAAATTTGTCTCACATCAGCAAAAAGTGTATAATTGATATATAGGTACATGTAAATTTATGGTAAAGTAAATGATGATATTTAACATATTAAAGCGTAACGGCTTATTACCATATCCCTAAGCGAGGCAAAATGCGAAACGATTTAAGTGGCCGGATATTAGATGGTAAATATCAAGTTCTTAAATTGATAGGAGCAGGGGGAATGGGTGAAGTGTGGCAAGCTCACGACCATGTACTAAGCCGTGAAGTTGCCATAAAAATTATGTTGCCTCAATACGCTTCTGAAGAATGGGCAAGGGATGCATTTGTCAAAGAAGCTCAAGTTATTGCCAACCTTGACCATCCCAATATTTTGCCTGTTTATACCTTAGAAAAACAATTAGTCGAGAGTGAGAACTTGGTTTTTTTGGCAATGAAATTAGCAAAGGGAGGCAGTTTGGCAGACTTGCTTGATTCAGGGTCGTTGCAATTGGACGAAGCCGATTATATTCTGACTCAAACATGTGATGCAATTTCTTATGCCCATAAAGAAGGAATTATTCATCTTGACTTAAAACCTTCTAACATCCTGTTTGACAATGAAGGAAGAGTACAAATTGTTGATTTTGGATTAGCTAAGTTAATCGTTAGAACGACCAACCCAAAAGCAGAAACTAATGTGGGAACTCCTCATTACATGGCTCCCGAACAAATCTTCGGGAGTAAAGTTGGGCGTTTTTCTGATGTGTATGCTTTGGGGGTAACATTGTATCAAATGTTGACGGGGCATCTTCCGCCGCGTGATTGGTCAGGAAAAATTGTTTTTGACCAGTCTACTTTACCTTTGGCAGTACAAACAGTTATTAAACAAGCTGTTGAACCTGATCCCAAAAAACGTTACCATACTGTTAGAGCATTAGGACAAGCATTTTCACTTGTTTCATGATTCATGTGAAACAATATAACTAAATATTAAAAAAGGATAAAAATGTCGAATCAATCATATCCACCTCATCCTCCTGAATCATTCACCGAATATGAAGAAGAAATGAATGATACTCAACAGGAGACATCAACAAATTGGCTACTCTTTGTCATTGTAGGTATTTTAGGGTTAGTTGTTATAAGTTGTATAGGACTTGCTGTTATAGGATTTTTCTTTTTTAGAAGTGATACTACTAAAGTTAAAATTACTCCCGAACCCGCAGAGACCTTAAATGTGGCTCAATACGTTACTGACCCCAATACTGAACCTGAACAACAAACTCCAGAGCCAACACCCAACGAGGCTATTGCTAGTTCATTACCTGAAAACAATCCGTATTTTATGACTAGTCCCGATTACAGTATTCACGCATTTCTTTTCTGGCGAGAGGAAACTGCCGACCGTGATTTAACGCTTATTAAAGATATGGGTTTTCGTTGGGTAAAGCAAATTTTTGCATGGCGTGAAATTGAAGGTGCGGAAAAAGGTGCCTTTAATTGGCAAAATACCGACCGTTTAATGGACCAAATTTCAAAAAGGAATCTAAAAGTCATAGCTCGCTTGGATTCTCAACCTGCCTGGGCAGGCGGCGGATTTCCTGAAATTGGTCCACCCGATAATTATCAAGATTTTGCCGATTTTGCTTTTGCTCTTGCTACCCGATATAAAGGACGTATCGGGGCATATCAAATTTGGAATGAGCCTAATCTGAGTCGAGAATGGGGAAATCGTCCACCTAGCCCCGCCGAATACACCGAATTGCTGAAAGTTACATATCAAGCGATTAAACGTGCTGACCCAGATGCTATAGTGATTAGTGCTGGCTTAGCACCGACCACACGTAATGACCATGTAGCCATGCCTGATACTTACTTTGTGCAAGGCATGTATGATGTGGGAGCCGCTCCATATTTTGATATGTTAGGAGTGCATGGAGCAGGTTACAAGGCTCCTCCTGAAATGGACCCTGCCGATGTGGCACGCGACCCAAATTATTCTAATCGTGGTGACCATGAATCTGGTGTCCCCGAAGAACTACGCCGCATTTATTGCTTTCGGCATGTCGAAGATGTCCGCAAGATAATGGTAGAAAACGGCGATGAGGAAAAACGTGTTGCTGTGTTAGAATTTGGCTGGACAATAGATTATAGACCAGATTCGCCATATCGTTGGCACCGTGTCAAAGAAAAAACACAAGGTGAATATTTCAAAAATGCATTTTTGTATGCCAAAGAAAATTGGCAACCTTGGATTGGTATCATGACCGTTATCTACATGCCTAATTCAGAATGGACTGAAGAAGATGAACAATGGTTTTGGGGTATCCTTGTGCCCAAATTTCCCGATACGTGGCCACGTCCAGCATATTATCAGTTAAAGGATTTGCCAAAAGATTAGTAGGAATTTGGGAAACAATACAAGTTCCGCATCCGTTATTTGATGAATATAAATTTGGTGGTATAATAATTTATTCACACAATTTGTGTAACGGTCATATGATATACTAAACGAGTATATAATTCTACCATAAGTATCATGGACATCTTGTCCGTGACACAAAAAAGAAATGAGGTGCTTTCGATGATAGAAGTAACAATTGATAGTATTCGTGTCAGCTTAATGTCCCAACATCGTATTGTTGTTCTAAAAGAGGTTGATGTGGAACGTTATTTGGTTATTTGGATTGGGCATGATACGGCTGAATCCATCACAATGGAGTTGCAAAAAATAGCAGTGGCTCGACCAATGACTCATGATTTGATTAAAAATGTGATAAACAATATGGGAGGTAAGCTCTCTCATGTGGTTATCAGCACATTAAAAAATGATGTGTTCTACGCCGAACTCGTGGTTGATGTTAAAGGCAAAAGTATTGACATCGACACCCGTCCAAGTGATGCTTTAGCATTAGCAGTTCGTGCTAGGTCAAAGATTTTTGTCGGTGAGAGCGTGATGGATAAAGCTTCCATTCGCCCTGAAACTGGCTTGGATGAAAAGGAAAAATTTGATGTTGATAGCCAGAACGAAGATTTGGGTGCCTTCCGTGATTTCGTGGATACATTAAACCTAGACGACCTATAGACAAAATTATCATGTACTACAGGCATCTCGTGTATGAACAATAAAAATAAGGGAACATCAATGACCGTACCAGATAGGCATCAACCGCATGATGTTGAAGCTGAAATAGCAGTTTTGGGAGCGTTGCTGATAGACCCCGAATCCATCATACGGGTTTTTACGTTTTTAAAAGCCCATGATTTCTTTTTACAAAAACATAGTTTGATTTACGAAGCCATCCTTACCTTGTACCAAAGCCGTAAGCCGACGGATTTTATTACTCTTACTGATGAATTAAAACGGCAAGAACACTTAGATGATATCGGTGGTCCCGCATATTTAATTGACCTAAGCAAAGCTACCCCGACCTCCATCAATGTGGAGTATTATGGTCAAATTGTGGCTCGGACAGGATTACTGCGGCAATTGATTGGTGGTGCAACGCAAATCGCTAAGTTAGCTTATGAATATGATGGAGATGACAGCGATGAAGTTCTTGACCAAGCTGAATCCATCATCTTCAACATTTCGTCGCATAGTGCCAGACAAGGGCTTAGCCCTATCCGTGAGGCAATCAATAAATATTACGACCATCTTGAACAACTTATTCAACGCCCTGAGGGGATTGTCGGGCTTTCAACAGGCTTGACAGATTTGAATAAGTTACTCGGTGGCTTCCAAAAATCTGATTTGATTATCCTGGCGGGCAGACCGTCAATGGGTAAGACTAGTTTATGTTTGTCTATTGCCATACATGCCGCTCGATTTCATCAAAAACGAATAGCTATCTTTAGCTTAGAAATGAGCGATGAGCAGTTAGTGCAACGGTTCATTTCATCGGAAACGGGCATTGATAGCCAGCGATTACGCTTGGGAGAAATTTATGATAATGAGTGGGATGTGTTTAATCAAGCCTGTGGTAACCTTTCCGAATCGGCTATTTTCCTTGATGATACGCCCGCCATTTCTGTCATGCAACTCCGTAGCGAAGCACGCCGAATTGAGTCTGAATACGGATTGGACATGGTTATTATTGACTATCTCCAACTAATGCAAGGTGATAAACGCTCTGAAAACCGCCAACAAGAAATCAGTTATATCTCCCGTTCATTAAAGGAGCTCGCTCGCGAACTCGATGTTCCCATGTTAGCACTTAGCCAGCTTAACCGCGGTGTAGACAGTCGGGCAGATAAGCGACCACTGTTGAGTGATTTGAGAGAATCTGGGTCTCTTGAACAAGATGCAGATGTTGTTATGTTCATATACCGCGATGAAGTTTACAACACTGAAACCGAAGAGCCTAACATCGCCGAAATCATTGTATCAAAGCACCGTTCTGGTCCAACGGGTGTAATTAAAGTCTTTTTCAAACGACAGTTCGCTCAATTTTTAGATTTGAATACCCAGCCACAGGCATTGGATTATTAGTTGGGAGTTAGGAAGTAAACGGTTACAAAAATCATGTTTGATGGGTTTCCCGATGGCGATTTAAAGTTTACAGGCATACCTGACATGTTCTTTGCTCAGTTATTGCCTGACATCGATAATCTAGCCGAATTAAAAATCACATTGCATGTCATGTGGCTGTGGCAACGTGAAAAAAAGCGAGCTGTTAGTTTGGTCGAGTTGCAAGGGGATGAAACACTCCTAGCTAGTTTAGCCATTATTTCCAAAAAGCCACTTGATTTGCTCAAAGCAGGCTTAAATCAGGCAGTGCAACGGAAAACATTTTTGCATGCTCAACATGAAGGACATGACATTTATCTGCTCAATAGTGCTGGTGGCAGAACTTATTTAGAAAAAATAAGAGAAAAACATTTTGATGTACAGATTGTTACTTCTGCTGAAAAGGCTCCACTGCCCATCAAAAAACGTCCTAACATCTTTGAATTGTATGAGGCAAACATCGGCATGATTAGTCCCATTTTGGTGGATGAATTAAAAGAAGCCGAACGCACTTATCCCCATGATTGGTTGGAAAAGGCGTTCAAAATTGCCGCCGAAAATAACGTCCGCAATTGGCGTTATATTCGGGCTGTTTTAGAAAATATGGCTACAAAAGGAAATGACTATGCACCCACTCAGCGAAGGCGTGAAACAGATACAAAAAATCGTTGGTTTACAGACGAAGAATATGAGGAATACATCAAACATTGAACATGAATCTCACATAGCAGATGTTTGTCCTATTTGCAATGACATGGGATTTTTACGATTCGATGTACCTGTGGGGCATGCAAAATTTGGACAAGTTACCATCTGTGAATGTCAAAGTCATGAGATAAAGAAAAAACGTCAGAAAAAATTACGTTCCATAAGTAATTTAGCTGCTCTTTCTCATTACACATTTGATTCATTTATCTTATGCAAACAGAATGACGCTTCCCAAATCAACGAAAATCTGCAACGTGTTCACAATATCGCCTTGAATTTTGCCGAAAATCCCAATGGATGGCTTGTCTTTGTCGGAAATTACGGTTGCGGAAAAACACATTTAGCCGTTGCTATTGCCAATGATAGAATCCAACATAACCAACCCGCTTTATTTGTTGTAGTTCCTGATTTACTTGACCACTTGCGAGCGACATATCATCCTTACAGTACAGTTACTTATGACGAACGTTTTGAAGAAATTCGTTCGTCACCTTTGCTTATTTTGGATGATTTAGGGACACAGGCAAGTACGCCATGGGCTCAAGAAAAATTGTTTCAGATTTTTAATGACCGCTACAATCGCCGTTTGCCTACTGTAGTAACCACCAATGTTGCTTTAGAAGAACTTGATGCCCGTCTCCGTTCTCGTTTGGTTGACCGTAATTTATCTGTCATAGTGCATATTGAGGCTCCTGATTTTCGTGATATGGAAAAATATCTACCGAAACTTTCCAGTTTGTCATACCACGCTGACAAAACATTTACCACATTTGATTTACATCGCTCATTTGGTACATCACATGCCAAGAAACTAGCTGATAACTTAGAAGAAGCCTACAAACTGTCAGAAAATTATGCCCAAAATCCATCTGATTGGCTTATCTTTACTGGTAAGCATGGTTGTGGTAAAACTCACCTAGCAGCTGCCATCGCCCTCCATCAAAGCAATTTAGGAGAAAAAGTTTTGTTTATTGTTATGGCGGATTTGTTAGACCACTTGCGTGCCACGTATCATCCAAATAGTAGTATTCCTTATGACAAACGATTTGAGCAAATAAGAAATGCACCTTTGCTTGTCTTAGATGATTTAGGCACCTACAGTGCCACCCCCTGGGCCCAAGAAAAAATGTATCAACTACTAAATCATCGCTATAATGCTCGCTTGCCAACTGTCATTACTTTAGCTGATACAACATCATTAGACCCCGTCATCAAAGCCCGCTTCTTTGATGACGAACGTTGTGAGGTCTTTTTTATTAAAGCGGGACAGTATAAAAAACGTAAATCACTTTCATCACTCAAAAAGAAGCGTAAATCATGATAGATACAAATTGGGAAGCCCCCACCAGACGCATTGCCACAGTTATTTTACTCATGTTATTTGCATACATAGTTTATCTTTGTCGACCTGTACTCCCATATTTTATTACAGGAGCATTGATTGCTTTTCTGTTGGCACCGATTGTCTCTTTTCTGCATGAAAAAATTGGGTTGTCAAAATGGATATCAGTATTAATTGTGTACTTATTTCTTTCAATTGTGCTTATCATCGTTCTTCTAGTCTTAATTCCCGCCTTGTGGAGAGCGATTAGGGACATTAATATTGACTTAGCAATATCATGCCTCCCATTGATAGCATTGTGGCTTCGATTCCGTACACAGTACAAACAACATGGGGATTTGCCTCAAGTGTACTTGGTACAGTTGTTTCGGCAATTTTAACATCCTTGATGACCATCTTTTTTGCAGTTTACTTTAGTTTAGATGGCAATAGCTTTCGCGATAGATTTCTCGAGTTAGTTCCTGAATCATACCGTTCTGAAATCAAAGAATTGCTAAGTCGGATACGCCGAATGTGGGGGTCATATTTTCGAGGGCAGTTTACGCTGGGAATTATTATCGGCACAGCGATATGGTTCATGGGGAGTATTATCGGTTTACCAGGTGCATTTGCCATTGGTGTTTTTACGGGCATGATGGAAGTTTTGCCGAGTTTGGGACCAATCATAGCCTCCTTTCCAGCCATGACCGTCGCCTTAGTGCAAGGCTCAAATGTTTTTGAGATGAGTAATTTTAATTTTATGATTCTGGTGTTAGTGTTGTATACCATTATCCAACAAATTGAGGCAAACTTTCTCATTCCAAAAATACTAGGAAATGCAGTCGAACTTCATCCGATAGTTGTAATGACAGCAGTAGTGGTAGGCATGACCACAGGCGGAGTTTTAGGAGCATTAGTTGCTACCCCGATAACTGCTTCGTGCAAAATCCTTGTTCTGTATATCTACGCTAAGATTCTCAAACAAGAACCATTTTTGGATTCAGATGAGCCGCTTGATAGACTTCCTGACTTAAAAAAACGAGTGAAATCAACCCAGAGAAAGTTATCGCGGGTATGGCAACATCTGATGAAACAACGAAAGTTGGAATGATGAATGTAAGTGTTGAACATGGGTGGTTTTGTGCTATAATACTTCTATTATTTTTTGTATAGATTTCTGGTGAACTTTAAGGAGAAAATTTATGAAAATTGCAATTCTTTTATTAAATCGGGGACGTGGTAGCGGGGAAGTCACCCGACAACAAGCAACCTATTTAATGAATAAAGGACACGACATTTATTTTATGCATCCTCAAATTGGACAAGGTTTGTCAGGTGCTACGAATTTGGATATACCACTCCATACGAATGTTGTACCTGTTCATGAATATCTGCCCGTAGCAGGTCAAACACAAAAAGCCGTATCGAAAATGAGCTATGAAGAAGCGGTCTCTTATCTGCCAGACTACGAGCATGCTCTGGAATCTGTCATTAAAGATACGGACATTGTAATTGGACATCATGCTAATATCAGTTCTATTGTTACCTATAATATTGCTCGACGGTATAACAAGCCTTATGTTTTGTTTTTGCATGGCACAGGCATTGAACCAAGACATCATGGAATGTATGATGATAAACTTTGGGATTTAATTCAAAAATCAGTTGAAAATGCAAGTGGTGTTATCGTGACCACCGAATATGTACGTGACAATCTTGTAAGGAAACAAATTGATATTCCTCTTGAACGATTTATTGTCCTGCCTTGTGGGGTTGATTTACATGAGTTTCATCCCGCTAGTATTGATGGTATCGTAGAAAAATACAATCTTCCCGAAAGGTACGTGATATGTCCTGGAGCATTAACGCAATCAAAGGGGCCACAAAATGTTGTCGAAGCCTCGAAACATTTTGCCGATTTAGCCCCCATGATTTTTATTGGTGATGGGGAATTGCGGCAGAATCTAGAATCAGAATTAGGAGAACGGGGACGGTTTCTCGGTTTTGTATCGGCTGAAGATAAAGCAAAATTAATTAATGCCGCTACTTTACTTGTTGCCGCTCCTGAAAAGAAAGAACACTTTGGCATTATTTATGTGGAAGGACTTGCTGGTGGAACGCCTGCCGTTACCTATAAAGGTGGTGGGGTAGCTTCTATCATAACATCTGAAACAGGTATATTGACCAAAAGAAATCCAACACAATTGGGAATAACTGTTCGTGAACTTCTGCAAGACAGACAACGATGTCATGACATGGCAAAAGCAGGTAGAAAACGAGCAGAAACTCATTTTTCATACATCATGCTTGGAGAACAACTTGAAGCTTGGTTATTGAAATTGAATAATTAAACTTTATTGTTTTGGGCATAATATATTGTTACGATTACAATGGGGTATATGCCCCCTCTCTTACAAAATTTTGAAGTTGAAAAATCTGACGCTTTTCTGATATTAAAAATCAATTGTGCAATTGAAAAATAATTACATGACAAATTCAAATAATAATCCAGTCAAATATAACATTGCTCAAATACTGCTTTTGCTGGCAGGCATCATATTTTTGTTGAGCGTACTATGTTATAATGAATTTTCATTAGCATTTCTGGTCGACCCCGATTTAGCCTACAAGAAATTAAAGCTGGCAAAAATACGTACTTCAGTTGGTTATCTTATCGGCTTCGGTCTAGCATTTATTCTCATTTCAGAAGCGGTTAGACGAATATCATGGCTTAAGACTATATTCAATAAGCCAATTTTGACAAACCTGCTACTTTCATTCCTAGTCATTTTCGTGCCGCTCATCATTTTAGAATTTGCCTTAAAGCCTTTTGCCAACCCCACCCAAAACACGACAATTTTTTTACGGGATGAAGATATCGGCTGGATATTAAAACCAAATATTGAAGATACATGGGGTGGAGTGCAAATAACCACTAATGGCAAAGGCTTGCGGGGTCCCGAACGTGATTATGTCAAACCACCCAATGTCAAGCGTGTTTTATTTTTAGGAGATTCGGTCACGTTTGGCTATAAGCTAGAACATTATGAGCAAACTTATGCCCACCATGTCAGCCGCATGTTGGATGATGTTTTACCTGTTGAGGTTCAAGAGATAAATGCAGGTGTGGGAGGCTATTCCCCATGGCAAGAATATATTTATCTCAAAAATGAAGGTATAAAATATGACCCCGATTTGGTCATAATTTCGTTTATTTTAAATGACGTGACCGAAAAATTTGATTTGGCAAAATTCGGCGGCACAGGTGAAGGATTCCAAATAGACCACACAGCCTTTTCGCTGATTGAAATATTGGCGAATAAAGTTAGCATTATCTATTTTGCCAAGAGATTAGGTACATACCTACGATTTGGTGAGGATATTCAACGAGGAGCAATTGAATATGAGATATTAAGTGTTAAAGAATTGGTGAATAACCCCGACTCCCCCGATATTCAACATGCATGGCAGATAACTTTAGAGAACGTAGTTAAGATTATTCAATTCTGTCGGGAACGTGACATTGAAGTTATGCTAGTGGCTTTTCCTTATGAATTTCAATTTGAAGATATTGAAGTTTTATCCATCCCTCAAAAAAGATTGAGCCAATTTGCTGTTGAGCATGACTTGCCATTTCTTGATTTGTTGCCTGCTCTTGCTGAAAGGATGGAATCCGAACATAAGAACCCTTCCGATTATTTTGTTGATGAAAATCACTTGTCGCCGCTTGGCAATGAAATGAGCTCAGAGATTATGGTAGATTTTATTCAAACATACCAGGAGGATGATAACTAATTGAGCAGGCTTTTTGATAAAGACCATGTTCGAGAATATACATCTTGACACTATCAGTTAATTCATCACCCACATCAGCCCCGACCGCTAATTTTTTTCGCAAATCGGTTGCTGATATAGACAATGTAGGTGTTGAAACCCAATGAATTTTCTTAGGCAGTTCAGGTAAAATTTGAGTTAGTTGAGCTAAATCAGGTTTATAATCAGTCCGATTAACCACAGCTAATTGACATAACTCAAGGAGATGATTTGGTTTGTGCCAGGTGGGCAAATCTATCAACGAATCGGCACCGAGTATGAAAAATGTATTTTCAACTGTCAGGTATCCTGCCCGACTATTATGTGAGCGGTTGTATTTTCCCCGTAAAATCCGTATCATGTCAACTGAATAATGCGGACCCTCACGGTCAATATCAACCCGCGATAGTTCAAAATAAGGGTAGCCTGCAATTGCCAATGATACCATTTCTAAACG
>NBMH01000241.1 GCA_002084875.1 Anaerolineaceae bacterium 4572_78
GTAGGATATATCCGAAAGCGAAATGCTTTTTTGATTTGCATAATGTTATTATATTAGCAGAACACTATTGTGTCAAATTTGATATACAAATTCTAGTTTGATTTTAAGGCAAAACATAGTCCGCTAGTCGCCACATCCTTATGGAACGGCGACCCCAAGGCTCCCTTATATCCCACCGCTAAAGCTTGTGGGCTTTACGGGCTTTTCCGTAAAATCTGTCCACTCGGTTTTGACTCGGTTGGTGAAGCTTGAGGTGTAGATTGTTCACAATTACTTATGACAAATAAACTCAATAGTACTACTACATAAAACAATTGTTTAAGATACATGATACTCCTTAAAAGTAATTATTTATTTGATAGATAGTAATTTTACTATGTGCTACCACAATTGTCAATTTATCGTGTGGTTTATGGAAAAAGCCCGTAAAACCCACCCGCTTTAGCGGTGGGATATAAGGGAGCTTGGGGTCGCCGTTCCTTCAGGTGAGGCGACTACCATGACTATGTTTTGCCTGAAAATCAATTCTGCTAAAAAAATAACCAAATTTGCCATAAATAATATTTCCTAATAAAATATACTTAACAACTGAATATAGGTGGTTCATATCAGGAACCGTTGATTAGGTGAAATATTCAACGTACCTTTGAGACGATAACCAAGTCTCACTAAACGAAACGAAAACCAAGTTTCATTTAGAACATAACCTACCGTCGGAGCGGCGGGAAGTAACGCCTGTGGAGATGATAAGGTTGTAGCCCTTCGGGGTGGTGGTCGTCTAGGAAGCAGGAAGCCCAACGCCTTTAGGCTTGTGTAGCTCGCGGTATTTCCCATTTTGATATTATATACTCATGAAGGGTAACCGTTTATCCTTCCACACATGGGGGAGGGGAACAAGAGACTCTCCTCTCCTCGTAGGAGAGGGGCGGGTGAGGTCTAAGTAGGTGAGCAAAAGTAATGAGTAAATTATTTGTAGGGTGTACCTTTGTGGTCGTCCTGTTCAACGAGGGCATGAGATAATGGTTAGACAAGAAAGGTTTTCGAAAACCTTTCTTGTCTAGACTATCAAAGCAAGCTTTGACGCTCCAAATCTAAATTCAATTTTTCCAAAAAATTGAATTTCTAATTCGGCGAAACAAAATTAAACTCATATTTGTTTTAATTGTATAGAAAATTTGCTTTATGTTTAACTTTGAGGGATAATATTATTAATTAAATTCCTGCTTAAAGTGCTGTAGCAATAGAGAGGATAAATTTTCAACTGGTGTTTCGGCGGGAGGACTGAATGAGGATAATGCCATTTCCATTCTTTCAAAACCAAATAGTTCACGCATGTTATTCATTGATTCAGGTAATCCATCGGTTGAGAAGATAATCATATCCCCTTTTTGAAGGTGTGTTGTTTGTTCAGGGTAGCCTAGCTCATGTCCAATCCCCATGCCCAAAGGTAATCCCCCAATAACAATCCATTCAATTTCACCATTTAGGCGGCGAATAAGTGGCATGACACATCCTGCATTGACAAAGCGGGCTTTGCCAGGTTCTGTACCATTGGCAGAAGGAGGAGTAATTTCGGCGTACACTAAAGCACAGTTTTGTTTGTAGGGCTTCATGTATGGCGTTAGCGATTTATCTAAAGTTAGTATAAACGATTCAAGGGGAATATCAGCTTTAACTAGAAAGTTAAATTGTGATAAACAAGTCGCCATGAGCAGAGCCGCAGAAACCCCTTTGCCTGATACATCGCCAACCGTAATGCCGTAGGTCTCCGTTGTAGAAAAATGAGTGTAGCTATAAAAATCCCCGCCGACTTCCTGTGCCGACTCAATATAACATAATAATTCTAAATTTTCCCATTTTTTATGAACAGGTTTTAATAAACCTTGCTGAATGTTACGGGCTAAATTTAATTCATCACAGATTTGCTTGTTTGCTTGTTGAATCTTCTCATTTTGATTTTTTAATTGTTCGTATGCTAGTTTTAAGGAAACATGAGTTTTGATGCGAACTAACACCTCATCTTGTTGAAAAGGCTTGGTGATATAATCCACTGCACCCATTTGAAAGCCCTTTATTTTGTCCGTCGTTTCCGATAAAGCACTCATAAAAATTATAGGAATATTTTTGGTGGCAGGGTTTTCTTTAATGCTACGGCATGTTTCGTAACCATCCATTTCAGGCATCATAATATCAAGTAAGATGAGATCGCAAGAATTTCTTTTCAAAAATCGCAAAGCTCGTTTCCCACTCTTGATAGGGATGACTTCTATATTCAATTCGTCCAGGTAATCAGATAGAACCTCTAAATTGGTCAGATTATCATCAACAATGAGAATTGTTACTTCAGATAAATTTATTTTTGGCATAATGTCATAATCCTAATTTTCTAAAAATTGTTCGACAAAATCAAAAATATCATCAGCATCAAAGGTTTTAACATAAGATTCAACCTGCTGAACAAAATTTTCATAGTCTGAATCCAATGCTCTAATATTCTTGAGTTCTGCTTTGATTTTCTTAAAACTAAACATCTCGGCAAGTTCTAATAGAGTTTCAAGATATTCGGTAGGAGGTGGAATCATGGCTGTTTCATCTATCATGCTTTCTTCAGCAGTTGAGTCTGCTATCGTTTCATATATCCATTCAATACCCAAATGCTTAGCCATCTTATCAAAAAGAAGATTCATTATGATTGGTTTTTGCAAGTAATCGTTACTTGCAGTGCGTGTCTGTACATCTTTTAAGTTTTGGACAGAACTAGCCGAAACAATAAAAACCTTCACGTGAGGATAGGTCTTTTTAATCTGTTGGGTAGCAACCAATCCATTCATCACAGGCATGACCAAGTCCATCAAAATGAGGTCAGGTTCAAATTGATGTGTTTTGTCAACTCCTTCTTGTCCATTTGTGGCTATTTCAGTTAGGAAACCTAAAGGCTCAAGAGTATTGACAAGTATTCCGCAATTATGTGGTACATCATCTACAATTAAAATTTTGTGTTGTTCCCCCTTATAACCAATAACTTTTTCTTCTATTCTTTACTACTCACATGTAAATCATCACTGCCCAATAATTGAGTCAGTTTATGGCTGATGGCTAAACCAAGTCCTGTTCCCTCTGTAGAAAGAGATCCATGCCCGACCTGTTTGAATGGCGAGAATATATCTTCTAAATTGTCTTGTGGAATACCAATTCCTGTATCTGTGATTTGAAAGCGAATTTTCTCCATGTAGCAACGTACTAAAAAGGTAACCCCTCCTTTTTCGGTAAACTTAATGGCGTTATTTATCACATTAATCAGCACTTGTCTAAGACGCTTCTCATCGGTACGGACAGCTATTGGCAGGTCGGGGTCAAGTTCAAGATTTAAATAAAGTTTTTTATTGTTAGCCCGCACACTTAACATTGCCACAATATTTTTTAAGAATGAGATAAAAGAAATATCATTTTCTAATAATTCCATTCTTTCCGCTTCAATTTTGGAAAAGTCAAGCACATCATTAATAAGCCCCAACAAATGATTTCCACTCTGACGGATAATAGCTAATTTCTCTTTTTGACTTTGATTTAGGGTTTTATCTCGTTCTAAAATCTGCACATAACCTAAAACTCCATTTAAGGGGGTACGTAATTCATGGCTCATGCTTGATAGGAAAATGCTCTTTGCTCTATTGGCAACTTCTGCTCTTTCTTGGGCAACTTCTGCCTCTTTGCGGGCGATTTCAGATTCATCTTTAGCCTGAATCAAAGCAATCTCTGCCTGACGTTTTTCTTCTAAGCTGTCTAAAAAGGTATTGAACCAATGCAGTAAGTCATTGATTTCATCAGTACGTTGTGTTTTAAAACGGGTCAAGCTGGCAAAGTTTCCTGTTTCAATCTGTTGAAATAAATTGGTTATAGCTTTGATTGGTTCAATCATAAACCGAGAAATGAATGATGACCCCAAACCAATAAAGATAAACGAAATGAATAAAATCCCAATGGTGACATTACGGATAATATCAGAATGTGTGGTCAGAGTATTTACAGGTACTAAACTGATGATGAGCCAATCGCTAATAGTGGAACGATTATATGTTACTAGCATTGATTTATTATCAACAGTTGTTACAAAAGAACCTTGATTGCCTGTAATATTTTCCAGAAAAGTAGGGGTGATAGATAAGCCTATAAGCTTTTTGTTAGGATGATAAATAAGTCGATTTTTGGTATCAATGATAATTGCATAAGCTCCTTCGCCTAAGTCAAATTGGCTAAAATGCTCATACAAACTTTTGGTACTGTAGCTAACAAGAATAATGCCAATCGGTCTTTCTTGTAATGATTCAGCATCAATGACGCTAAAAGTCTTAGCCGCAATAATAACTTTTTTGTATATAGAATTTAAGTTAATGTTATCCTCAACACCTGTCCAGAGTACTAATCTATCTGAAGTTAGTGTTTCATCATAGATACTATCTAACAGGTCATTATCAATATCTCTGGTGTCTAAGGTATCACCGACATGAAAATGATTACCTGTAAGTGTGAAAATATCAATGGCTACCAGCCCCTTTAAATTCAAATAACCATTAAGAATATAGCCAATTTCAGCACGGGTGGCTAATTTCGTATAGGTATCATCTAATAATTGACTGTCTAGGACATTTTTAATATCTTCTACCCCTGAAATATTAGCAATCAAACTTTCAACCGATTCTAATAATAAATCAAGGTAGTTGGTTTGTTCAATCATCAGGGTAATAATATAGTTACTAACTTCTTCTTGAATAACGGTGCGAGAGATATTGTAAGAAGTAATACCCAAAATAAGCATGGGCAAGATGCTTATACAGATGATAAAAATGAGGAGCTTTATTCTGATAGATATATAAACTTTTTTGAATATCATGATATCCTCAATAACCGTTCACTTTCTTTAGTTCCAATGCTTTGCGTAGTAATGAGAGGACACCTAGAAATTCAATTTCCTGTAAAGCCGCTTGTTGGTCAATGGTAGATTGGAGTGTACCCTCTTTAATTGCTTTTTTGGCATCATCAAGGGCATCATAAGCGGCCACAAGAACATCTTCTTTGCCAGCTTCTTTGAGATATTGAAGCACCCCAAACGCCATCATGTCATTGGCACAAAAGATTGCACCAATATCAGGATGTTGCTTATAAATATCGGTAATGACTTGATGAGCCTCATCAATTTGCCAATTAGCCGTTTCTTGAGCCACTACTTCAATATTGCTATTTTCGGCAAAGGCTCGTAATGCTCCATTTTTACGGTCTTGAGCATTCTGTGACGAACGTATCCCTTCCAATACGACAACTTCGGTTTTTTCCGTAATTTGGTCGCTAATATATTTGGCAGAAAGATATGCTCCCTGTTCATTATTGACACTAATAAAGGGAGTATTAATCAACCCCAGTTCTTTTAATACTTCGGGATCAAGGCGATTGTCTATGTTGACAATCACAATATCAGCATCGGAGGCTTCTTTCAAGACAGGAATCAATTGCCGTGAATCGGCTGGAGCAATGACAATCGCATCTACCTTATCTTGAATCAGAGACTTGATAATTGAAATTTGCTGTTCAACGGATGTCTCTTGGGCACCTGTTTTCACTAGCAACTTAAAACCAAACTCTTTTTCAGCTTGACGTGCTCCTTTCTCCATTTCAACAAAAAAAGGATTGGTCAAAGTTTTCATGACCAAGGCAACTTTTTGTTTCTTGGTTTCAGAGATGTCTTCTTGGCTTTCATTCTCTTCAACCACCAACGAAGTATCATCACTAGATGTTTGCGTGCATCCTATTAATAATAGAAATGCGATACTAAACACTAGTCCATAAGTTAAAAATCTTTTCATTTCTTCTTCTCCTTTTTAATAAATAAAATTTTAAACGAAGTGTAGAATTGTCGTTTGCATAGTGCCGAGATTACATACCTTACTGTGCAAAGTGGTTGAATTATTAGAGGTACATTGCTTTATCTTATCACAGTATATTGAAATAAGCAAACGAGAATCTAAGTTTGGGTTTCAGATTGAAGCAGTCCGAAGGAAAATTTTTAACTTAACATAAAATTTGTAACCGTTCACCCCAGCCCCATAAGAAAGAGGGGAATCGTACTCCATGTGCATCAAGCTAAGATTATACCAATTAGATATAATAGGTGAATCAGACTAATAAAAAGGGTAAGTAAAAAGAAAAGAAAGAAAACTTGCCTAAAAAAATCAAATATGGTTTCATGAAAGTAAAGTATAAATACACAGGAGAAATAATCATGAAACTTGATTTAGAAAGCATAGGTCGAAAAATAGCATCATTTTTTGGTCCAAGCGTGGAAGACATAGGTAGACGGGTCTGCCACCCATACCATATCGGCTTTTGTTTGTCCTGATTCATGCTCTGCCTGCAATGTGGAAACAAGCATGCTGGTCCCTTCACGATAAATCTCTAGCGTAATGTGCGAGAATTTACTATGAAAATCAGCCTGCACTTGGTCAATAATAGTTTGTGGTACGGAGGTATACAACAAAATTTGCCCAGTCGGTTCTGATTCGGCTGGTGAAGGTTGAGAGGTAGATTGCCCACAACTACTTATGACAAATAAACTCAATAATAACACTACATAAAACAATTGTTTAAAATACATGATACTCCTTAAAAGTAATTATTTATTTGACAGGTAGTAATTTTACTATGTGCTACCACAATTGTCAAATTATCGCGTGATTTATGGTATTTCTATCAAAAAACATGCTGTTTTGACACAAGATAGTTTTGTGGTATAATTGAGCTATATTTTTCAAATTACCGAAAGAGTCAATACTTATTGTTTGGAGGATTTTCCACATGTCACCTGGTAAAACTTTTATTTTGCTATTTTTGTTTGCCTCGTCGATTGCTATCATATTTGTGAATATACTAATATCTTTAATACCACTGCTGTTATTTGTTATAGTTATATTTTTAATGCCCGGCTATAAGCAACCTGATTTGAAAGAGCATGAAGGTGTCATCAGTGTACCTTGTGGTACATGCAAAGGCATAGGTAGTACTATGTTTAGCGGTTGGTTAAAAGTCTTTTTTCAATGTAGCAGTTGCGGCGGCTCAGGTAAAATCGCTGTTAGATGCAAAGGTAAATGTGCCAATTGTGGAGGTACAGGCATGGTATTTGGTATACTCACTTGTAATCGTTGCATTGGTGGGCATGTCCATGCCATAAAGTAGGTGCGGCACCATAAACACCTACAAAAAACATAATTTACAATGTCGCAAACAATAAACTTAACAAAACAGCTACAACAAAAATTACCCAACTCATTACTTGGGCTACTGCGAAAAGTAGGTGAAGAGGCGGTTACGATGCATTATGGTCTCTATGTAGTGGGAGGGGTTGTCCGAGATTTATTGCTCGATTATCCTATATTGGATATTGATTTAGTAGTCGAAGGTGAAGCTATTTTATTGGCGAAAATCATCCAAACCAGACATGGCGGCGAGGTACGTGCCTATAGCCGTTTTGGTACAGCAAGTTGGCTACTTAGTAAGCCCATTGAAGGAATTAACCATCTTGATTCTAAATCCGACAAACTTCGGTGATATGATTGATTTCTTTCATGGTCATGATGATTTGGAAAAGGGTATAATTCGCGTTTTGCATGAACATAGTTTTAAAGATGACCCGACCCGCATTTTTCGAGCAGTCCGTTTTGAATCACGATTTGACTTCCAAATCGAACCAGATACATTAGGTTATTTAGACAATGCCTTAGAAATAATATCATATCTAACAAGCAAGCGGATTTGGGCTGAATTAAAACGCATCCTAAACGAATCGATGCCTGACAAAGCTTTGAAACGTTTGGGTGATTTAGGAATTTTTACGGCTATTTATCCAAATTTACAGATGGATGACACACTTCTTAATCAGTGTCGCATGTTGCGAGATGGTTGTGAGGAATTACATTGGTCAAAAATTAAACCAAGTAATATTCATTATGTTGGCTTGTTCACTTTTCCCATGGGCTATGAGCAGATGCGTGAGCTTGTCTTACGATTGAAACTTCCCAATAATGTCCGACGCATTTTGCAACATGTTCAAGCGATTAAAATAATTGTACCTAAATTAAAAATGCCTCAATCTGATAGCCAGTTATATGCACTGCTGAGTCCTTACAATGATTCTGCCTTGTTTATCTGTTGGTTAGCTATTGAAGACACAACTGTTCGACAAAAACTGATACATTTCAGTAAAAATTTACGTCATGTTCGACCTCTTATCAACGGCACCTATCTTGTTGAAAATATGGGCTTAAGTCCATCTCCAATATTCAGTAAAATTCTGACCATGCTTCGCAACGCTCGCCTCGATAAAAAAGTTTCCACTTTGACAGATGAGCATGATTGTGTGGTAATGTTTATTACTAATAAAGCTAAAGGATTATATGATGAATCAACAAACACATATTAAAGAATTAGTTAGGAGCATTCTAGCTAAAAATCCAATTTATCTTGATACGGAAACTACTGGAACGGGAAAAAAAGATGAGATTATTAGCATTGGTATTGTGGATACTGATGGTACGGTATTACTAGATACACTTGTTAAACCCACCATACCCATATCACCATCTTCAACTTGCATACATGGTATTACTGATGCGGATGTTGCCAATGCTCCCACTTTTGCTGAAGTTACACCCACACTTCGAGCTACAGTAAAAAAACGTGATGTGGTTATTTACAACACAGGTTTTGATATTCGTATGTTGATACAATCAGCACGAGCTAACCATATTCGGCGTGTATTTATCCCTAAAATGCATTGTGCCATGAAAATATATTCCAAGTTTTACGGCGAACAGAATCATTGTTCATACCATTGGCACAAGCTATCAAATGCTGCTCTCTACTGTCAGATTCCTGTCCCTGACAACTTACATGATGCGGTGGTTGATAGCCAACTTACCCGCCAGGTTTTTAATTACATGGCTAAGTGAAATTAGATGTAGGATAGATATTTTGTGATTATTCACTTCCAAAAAGTTGAAAGCCCAACGCTACTTTGTTGTGGAAAAATTGAATTTCTTGGTGCCTACACTAAAATGTTATCTCGACCGTTATCTTAAGATACGGTCTTTTTTTCTGTCATAAGCTCATCCATAAACTGGCTGAACTTCTCAACTGATTCAACCGTGAGCACATTGGTAAACAAAGTATCCAATTTAGTCGCATCGTCAATTTTGTGAATGATTTTGATTAATTGCTGGGATATTTTACCAAAACGTGTTTTCAAAACTTGGACAATGTATTCTTGTCCTTTTTGAATTGTGCCCTTTTGAACACCTTTCTTGATACCTTTCTTGATACCTTTTTTGATACCTTTTTTGATACCTTGTTGGATACCCTTATCTATCCCTCTTTGTTCAATAGATGTAATATATTCCACTTTAATATCCTCCTCATAAATAGTAATTTGCTCATCCAACTTATCTTTCAAGGCTGGCGGCAATGCCATCAGCCACTCAATAAAACGAAATAGCAATAACACATCTCGTTTCGTATAACCTTTTT
>NBMH01000242.1 GCA_002084875.1 Anaerolineaceae bacterium 4572_78
TCCAGTACACGGGATGTTGCAATATCAGGTGACTATGCTTATGTAGCAGATGCTGGTAATGGGTTAGTCATTTTAAAGCATACCAATGGCAAAGACACCGGTTCTAATATATGTCAGCAAGGAAATATTCCACAAGTGGCGGTTGATGCAAGAAATCCAGCTACTGGAGAATGCAAGATGTTTGGAAATCGTTGTCAAATACCAAGTGGATGGATAGCATTGTCTTTTGGAGAAAAATGTGACTCATCAAATGATAATGTACCTCTCTTCATTGACAGTGGACAAGAACTCATCACCATAAAAGGTAATAGTAAAGAAGTTGCCTTGGGAGACGTAGATGGCGATGGCGATCTTGACGCTTTTGTCGCAAATTATGGACCCGCTGATGCACAATGGGGAGATACTGGTGAACCCAATAAAGTCTGGTTAAATGATGGCTTTGGTATTTTCACAGATAGTGGACAGAACCTGGGTAACTCATTAAGTTTTGGTCTCGCTTTAGGTGATGTGGACAATGATGGCGATCTTGACGCTTTTGTTGCAAATACCATACAGCAACCGAATAAGATATGGTTAAACGATGGCACTGGTATTTTCACAGATAGTGGACAGAACCTTGGTAATTCATATAGTTTTGGAATTGCTTTAAGTGACGTGGATAACGATAATGACCTTGATGCTGTGGTTGCAAATGCTATAGGCGAACCTAACAAGGTATGGTTAAATGACAGTTCTGGTATTTTCACAGATAGTGGACAAAACCTTGGTAATTCCAGAAAAGTTGCTTTAGGAGATGTTGATGGTGACGGCAATCTTGATATTGTTGTGGCAAATAACGGAAAACCAAACAAGGTTTGGTTAAATAATGGTTCGGGTACTTTCTCAGACAGTGGGCAGAACCTTGGTAATTTCGATAGTTGGGGAATTGCTTTGGGAGATGTCGATGGGGATAGTGACCTTGATATCCTTGTTGCAAACAATGACGACTCCAGCAAAGTCTGGTTGAATAATGGTTCCGGCGTTTTCACAGATAGTGGACAAGAATTTGATAATTCCACAAGAACTGGAGGAATTGCTGTTGATGATGTTGATGGTGATGGTGATCTAGACAGCTTTATAATTGATCTTCAAGGCTCATCTGAAGTGTGGTTGAACAATGGTTCAGGCACTTTCATTGATAGTGAACAAAACCTTGGTAATTCAAGTGGTTGGGGAATTGTTTTGGGAGATGTTGATGGGGATAGTGATCTTGATGCCTTTATCGCTAATCACGGTGCCAACAAAGTTTGGCTGAATCAATCTTTATCTTCCTCAAATAATGTTGTTCCAGTTGCGACTGATGTAAATGTGACTGGTACAGTGATTAAAGGAAAAATCCTGACTGGTGAATACGCATTCAGCGATGATGAAGATGATGCAGAAGGCACGTCAACTTTCCAATGGTATCAAGCCATAAGCGACTATGTTGGGCCAGTATATATACCTAACGAACCACCAAAGGTTGAAAGTCCTACACCAAATAGTGGGGATGTCCTCCAAGAACTTGATAACATAAGTTTAAGTTGGACTGGCAGCGATCCCGATGGAGACGCAATTACTTACAATGTCTTCTTGGGAGGTATCCTTGTTGACCATTGTGCTAATATTTCAACGTCAACTTGCACACTTCAAGAAACCCTTGAATTGGGTACCAGCTATTTCTGGGAAGTCAAAGCCAAAGATAGTCATGGCAATCCAGCAAATGGCGGCCCTTGGGGTTTTTCAATACGTGGCAACCAACGTCCTGACTCACCGGTAACTTACCAACCGGAGTATGGCAAAACGGGTATCAATTACGCGGGTGTGGATTTGCAATGGGCTTGGGAAGATCAACCTGATCCTGATGGTGATACAGTGACATGTGATGTGTACCTAAGTACTGATAAATCTAAAGTGGTCAATTTATCTTTAGATTCTCTCATCTGTCAAGATGTATCATCAGCAAAAGCCTCTTGCCAATATCCGGGATTTGAAGCGGGCAAAACCTATCATTGGCGGGTTGTGACCAAAGATGAATTTGGTAGCATCAGCAAAGGGTTCTTTGGCATGTTTGAGACACAATCTTTTGAGGCGGCTTTTGAAGTCAATCAAGAGAATGGTTTCGCACCTTTAACCATCAACTTTACTGATATTTCCACTGGAAGTATCCAAAGCTGGTTATGGGACTTTGGTGTGCAAAAAGAAAACAGCACCGAAAATGAAACCAGTAGCGATCAACATCCAAAATTTACTTTTAAGGAAACTGGGACTTATCCCGTCACACTCACAGTGAAAGATGTGGATGGACAGGAAAAAACTGTTTCAAAGGAAATTACCGTCAACACGTTGGTTGAAATTCCATTGGTCATTAAACCAAGCGATAGCAGCATGGATTTGGATTGGGAAGATAATCCTATTTCAGGTTCAGTAGGTAATGTAGCTAAAATTGCCTTTTATCGTACTACCGGTCAAGATGGACAGCCTATAGGAAATTGGGAAGCTCCCTTTAAAACTTGTGGTTATAACGAAGGAGGTGATTGCTCAAAAATCCTTACCGGTCATTATTTTGACAAAGACGACTCCTTAATTAAAGGTACGGAATATTGTTATTATTTTGAGGCATTAGACACAGCCGACAATATTTTAACAAGGTCATCACAAGCCTGCAATGTCTATGGAACGGTAGTGTTATCTGTTGACAGTGTTCCATCAGCGGCTAATGGAAGCGAGGTTGAAATTCCTGTTAGAATTTTCAATGCAGAAGGACTGCAAATGTGTGGTGGAGAAATTTGGATTCAACTAGACGGAAATGTCATAGAGCCAAATACTATTGGGGTTGAAGCAACTACACTAACAAGTGATCTTTACGACTTTGAAGTATGGGGTACTGAAGTTGTACCTGATAGTTCTCGTGTAAAAGTACAAGTTGTGTTCTTTCCTACTGATGACAGTAACCCTGCACCTATTCTCTATGGTACCGAAAATAGTTTATTTAAACTCATGGGTACGGTAATAGGTACGGATGGAATGACTACATCAATTGACTGGGAAGAAGAGACTCATATCCTACAACATGTCAAAGACGAAAATGGTATGGTTTCGTGTCCATCTATTTCATTGAGAAAGTCACCCAGACAGATGTCACTACGGCTGTACAAGGGTACTTTTACAGTGGGACTGACTGGCAATAAGGGTGATCCAGGCGGTATCTCTGGCAAAGTGGATATTGGAGATAAAAGTTTGATAATGAACCATGTTGTTGGGAGCATTAACTTTACTCCAGAACAATTTGTGGCGGCTGATGTTAACGGTAACGGTCAAGTGGATGCTAATGATGCCACACAAATACTTTATCGTGCCCGCTATGGAAAATGGTTAGCGTTACCAAGTCAGAGTTCTGGTTCTGCTCAGGATGAGTCTCCAGTTATCATTAGCCTAGATGATTTTAGTGGTGAATCTGGTACAGAAGTGGAAACAACATTACGTGCCGAAAATTTATCCGACTGGACAAGCGGTGAATTTACGATAGCGTATGATCCAGAAGTCATTGCAGAATTCACTCAAATCAAGCGGGCTGGATTGGCAAATAGAGCTTCCGTAGCTTATCATGATGATGGTACTGGACTCTTACACATTGCTATAGTTAACCGTGATCCAATTAACGGTAGTGGTGAATTGGCAACTTTGACAGTGCGTCTTAAAGCTAAGACGATGCTTAGAAGAGGTACACGCGATGGTGCAGCTACTGGTAAACGCAGTGCAAGCCTCGTATTAACCCAAACGCAGCTTTATGATCCATCTGGCCAAAATTTTGTTACCTCAAAACTCCAACGAGTAGTTGAGCGGCAAAATGCTGAAGTGGTTCGTACTGACGTACCAGAAGAAATTGATGACGATGAGACAGATACTGGTACTGGTGATGATTCAACATCCGATAATGATGCCATCGTTACCAAGCCAAAAGTCATGGGGCATATCCTTGATAAGTTAGGTGATCCCATTCTCTGTCGAAGACGATGATGTGGTTATTAACCTTGCCGTTTCAGTTGATCAGCAAAATGACGTTGTTGAGCTTTATAGCATCAGTGGCTATATTCTCAATAGTATTAATAACCCAGTTGTTGGTGTTACCGTGCGAGTTAATGATAAAACGGTAATGACTAATAATACTGGTTATTGGCAGATAGTCGATCTAGCTGAAGGCGAATACACTGCCACCGCCAGCAAAGATGGCTATACATTGTTCAGATCACAGTGAAGGACGAGCTTAAACAGCCCATTGCTGGTGTCGTGTCGCAAATTGGTGAAAACATCGCAACGACTGATGAAACAGCGAGTATTGTGCCTCGTGTTTTTGAAAATGCAGAACAAGGTAAACACTTTACCTATATTATAACGGCGACTAATGGTGGTAACAAAGTCGCGACGGGTGTGACCCTTGAATATCCATTGCCTGATGGCACGGAGTTAGTTGAGGTGCGGGGCGATGGTGTCTGCGAACAGGTGAATGATGGCAATACCGTGACACGCTCAACGACCGTCAAGCCCTATTTATCTGTGTTTGGCACGGCAAAACCGAGTCCAATTGTGATGAACGGGACGCTGCACTATGAGTTCGCTATAGAACTGAACGATAATGCATCTGAACAGGTGGCAACGGGTATCAGTCCCCGATAACTGTGAAGTGGATGAATTAGTGCTGACATGCCAGATTAATGATCTCAGTATTGTCAACCCTGATGATACCAGTCAGATTATGTTCAATTTGGATGTGGTGCTTGAAGACCCTGGTATGATCAAGCTGATCACTAAAGCTGAAGTGACTGCGGATAACTATCCGAACCATGCTTCCAAGACTTCTACGGAGGTTAATACGCAGGGTATTGAAGTCGATGCTGTGATTCTCTTCGACTTAACTTGGAGCATGACTGAAGAATGGACTGCCATCATCAGAGAGGTGAATCAACGCATCAAAGATGGCTTTGCGAATGGTGCGACACCGTTTATAGCCATTGTCGGCTTCAGAGACTATAACGACATTAAACTCGTTACTGCAACGAGAGATATTGAAGTGTTGTTACAAAAGCTTAAAGGGCTAAAGATAGAAGGAGGCGGTCAATGTCCAGAAGCCTCAGCGGATGCCTTTATATTGGCACTGAACCATCTGAAGCAAGGGGGAACCATC
>NBMH01000074.1:0-18232 GCA_002084875.1 Anaerolineaceae bacterium 4572_78
TCAACAGGTAAATCATTACCTGTATTTTCAATATTGACGGAGGAAACATCATCAGAAATATTGTCTGATGATGTTTCAACAACTTCCGTAATAATTATATCTGTGAATGAATCAGAAGACGTATTTGATTCATCATTTTGTTTAATATCTGTGTTCGCCATAGAAACCTCACTTTCATGTAAAATTATAGATATCTGATTGATTATACTATACCTTCGCATTTTTTCCTAATTTGATAACGAAACCTATCTCAATCGATTATGGATTTGAGCTAAGATAATGACATTGTACGCCACAAACCAGTTTCATGCAAAAAAAGCTACGCCATTAAAAGAATATAGTTTTATTGGCAAAAATTATTTTTGGTAAATCTGTCACTCATTTTTGTTTTAAACTAAAATACACTACTTCAATTTGCATGTTTTCACAAACTACATATAATTAAAATTATATTTTTGTAACTACTTAGGCGTGATTAGTAGTTACATGTTTTTGATTTATTGATGTAAGGGAGTTTAAAAAGTATGAAAAAATTTCACGTTTTATTGTTTTCTCTGATGGTTATGTTTGCCTTAGTATTGAGTGCATGCGGAGGAGGTGCTACTGCTCCAACAGAAGTACCAGCAGAAGAACCTACTAACCCTCCTGAAAAAGAGCAGATAGAAGAACCATCTGCTCAAGTGGAGTTAATGACGGTTAGTGCAGACAGTTGCGATTATGGTGGGTTGCTTAAAGAAATCGCCGCCGTTGACGAACTAAC
Source organism: Anaerolineaceae bacterium 4572_78 (assembly GCA_002084875.1). GTDB lineage: Bacteria > Chloroflexota > Anaerolineae > 4572-78 > 4572-78 > 4572-78. Next base: position 761 of record NBMH01000074.1, read on the forward strand.
TGTAAAGTTTACCATGTGTCAACCCGACCCTGCATTTATGTCTAAAGCTGCCTTTGTGGCTTTTTCTATCCATCCAAGTGAATACTTGGAAAAAACAGGTGGTTCAGGTGAATTGTTGGAAAATACGATTGGCACCGGCCCGTACATGCTTGACGAATGGAAGCGTGGCGATGAAATCGTCCTAAAACGATACGATGATTACTGGGGCGACAAGGCAAGTACTGACATGGTCGTCTTCCGTTGGACAACAGAAGGAGCCTCTCGTTTGCTTGAATTGCAAGCGGGTACCGTTGACGGAATTGATAACCCAAGCCCTGATGATTTTCAGGCAATTGAAGATGACGCTAATCTTCAACTCATCAAACGCCAGGCTCTTAATAGTTTCTATGTGGGTATGAATAACACATATTCACCTTTTGATGATGAGAAAGTTCGCCAAGCAATTGCTATGGGAATTGACCGCCAACGCATTGTGAATACTTTCTATCCCGCAGGCTCAGAAGTCTCTTCACACTTTACACCATGTTCTATCCCGAATGCCTGTGCAGGTGAAGCATGGTATGAATTTAATCCTGAAAAAGCACAAGCACTTCTTGCCGAAGCAGGCTATGCGGATGGATTTGATACTGAAATCGCTTATCGCGATGTATTCCGTAGCTACTTACCTGAACCTGGTTTAGTAGCTCAAGATATTCAGGCTCAATTAAAGAATAACCTGAAAATCAATGCTAAGATTCAGGTCATGGAATCAGGTGCATTCCTGGCTGCTAGCGACGCGGGCGAGTTACCAGGACTTCATCTGCTCGGTTGGGGTGCTGATTATCCTGATGTAACCAATTTCCTTGATTATCATTTTGGGGCAGGCTCATCAGACCAATTTGGTGAGCAGTGGGATGATATTACTGGGTCATTGAATGATGGAGCGGCTTTAGCCGATAATGCCAAACGCCAACCATTCTATGAAACAGCAAACAACGCCATTAAGCAACATGTACCAATGATACCTATTGCACATGGTGGTTCTGCTACGGCATATCGTTCCGATGTGGAAAATGCTCATTCTAGTCCGTTGGGAAACGAATATTTTGCAGTCATGAAACCAGCTGATAGAGATGTTTTTGTTTGGATGCAAAATGCCGAACCGATTAGCCTTTATTGTGCTGATGAATCCGATGGAGAAACTTTACGTTTTTGTGAACAAGTTTCAGAATCATTGTTAAGATATGAAGTTGGTGGCGTAGATGTCGAACCTGCCTTAGCTACATCATGTGATGCTAACGAAGATTTGACCGTTTGGACATGTCACTTACGCGATGGAGTCAAATTCCATGATGGCTCTGCGTTTGATGCCAATGATGTTGTTTTGTCATGGGCAGTGCAGTGGGATGCCTCTCATGCATTGCATGTAGGAAACACCGGAGCATTTGCTTATTTCTCTGCCCTATGGGGTTTGATGAATAGCGAATAGGCTTATAGTTGGAAAATCAATTATACTAAAAACTGGCACAAAGTAACATTTTCACGAAGATATCTTACTGGAGCGTCAAAGCTTGCTTTGACGCTCCATTGTGCGACAATGTAAACTAACTCTGTAAAATTGGTTTACATTGTTTTGATTTTGGTATAGTTTCTTAAGAAGGTATAGTTTCTTAAGAAACGCCTAAGAATGTTGGGTTTGTCTCTTCTTTATTTCTCATGAAAACTTCTCATTTTTGAATTGTTTTTTGCATAAATAAAAAAATAGTGTATACTTGTTTTATTTATTTGTCATTTGTTTTTATATCACGCAGGACAGACTAGAAGTCTGTCCTGAATAGGCTAGAAGCTTATTCTTACATGTTTTATGAAATGCCCTTACTGTACCAGCACTAAAAATCGTGTTGTAGACACCCGTGAAATACCCGATGGCATTCGACGACGGCGTGAATGTCTGAATTGCCGCATGCGTTATACCACCCATGAGCAGGTAGCCACAGTCAGCATGCTTGTTGTTAAAAATGATGGGCGGCGAGAAATGTTTGACCGCGATAAATTATTTAACAGCATGCGTATTGCCTGTACGAAGCGACCTATATCTGCTGGAGTACTTGAGTTGGCAACCGAACAAGTCGAGTCTGAACTCTACATGTTAGGTAAGGCAGAAATCCCCAGCATGGAAATAGGGCAGTTAGTTATGACGCATCTACAACGAATTGATGATATAGCCTATATTCGCTTTGCCTCAGTTTACAATCAGGTTGAAGATGTAGCAGAGTTAGCGATTGAAATTCAAAAATTAATGGAACGTAAGAACCATGATGAATCTCATCAAAAACGACCTCCATACATTCAATCGGAGTGCTGACCTACACATAAAACAACTAAATTATTTCAATCATGGAGCGTCAAACTTGGTTTGGCTGACAAAACTTGCTTTGTCACTCCAATTATTATAAGGATTTTCTAATGCAAGATACTATTATGCTTGAAAAACATTCTAAATTATCAGAAAGTAACAATACATTATCATTGAACAAAATTCATTATCATTTCGTCAGTATAACTCAAAAATATACTGCCAATAGCAATTGTTCACTTAACGGTAACTATAATACTAATCAAGATTACCATGATATTCCGCTTAATGTATATCATGCGTTTCGTGAATCGGACAAATATTTCCCAACCCAAATCCAAAAATTTCAATTTTATGATAAGTACGCTCGTTTTAACTATGATTTAGGACGGCGTGAGACATGGATTGAAACTGTTGATAGAGCAATTGCATATTTAAGGGAGTTATCTGATGACCGTTTATCAGATGAAATATACCAGCGTATTCGGCAAGGGATTCTCGAAATGAGAGCCATGCCTTCTATGCGACTGTTGGCAATGGCTGGACCGGCTGCTCGTCGTAATAATGTAACTATTTACAATTGTTCATATTTGCCTGCGGATAGTATTGATGCCTTTGTCGAGGCATTGATTATTTCCATGTGTGGTTGTGGAGTTGGCTTTTCTGTCGAAAGACAATATGTCGCACAACTGCCACAAATTCAATATCAGCATGAAGCTCACGTTAGTCGTCATGTGGTGGCAGATTCAGCCGAAGGTTGGGCAGAAGCATTACGACTTGGTTTAGAGACATGGTTTAGTGGTTATGACATAACCTTTGATTATTCATTGGTTCGACCAGTCGGGACTCCTCTAAAAATCAAAGGAGGACGTGCTTCAGGTCCTGCACCATTACACAAGATGTTAGATTTTGCCCGTGAGAAAATTTTGGCAAAGCAAGGTGGCTATCTGTCATCTTTGGATACCCATGACATTATGTGTAGTATCGGTGGAGCAGCCGTTTCAGGTGGGGTAAGGAGAACCGCCATGATTTCCCTGTTTGATTTTGACGATGATGACATGCTACGCTGTAAAGACGGCGACTTTTGGAAAACAAATAGCCAACGTTGGAACGCTAATAATTCAGCGGTTTGGCCTGAGCATGAATTAACTCAAACAGATGTTACTAACTTTATGCGTGACATGGTCGAAGGGAATCGAGGCGAGCCTGGTATTTTTAATCGGCGGGCGGCAAATAACACCAAACCTAAGCGGCGAGCTTCGGCAAACTTTGGGACGAACCCATGTGTCACTGCTGACACTTGGGTACATACTACGGAAGGACCACGACAAGTAGCCGATTTAATAGGTAAACAGCACTGGTTCTTTGTACATGGTCAACCTTTTGCTACGACAGAAAAAGGGTTTTGGTATACAGGCACTAAGCCTATTGTCAAGCTGAAAACCCAAGAAGGTTATGAATTGCAACTCACTGAAAACCATTTGTTAGAAGTAGTTACATATCACACCCGTAAAGTAGAACGTACTCAATGGAAAGAAGTCGGTCAACTAAAACCAGGAGATTTAGTTAAGTTACACACCCATCGTACTCGGTTAACATGGGACTCTCATGGAACATTCGATGAAGGCTGGCTATTAGGTTCACTGGTTGGCGATGGAACTTTCAGTACAACAACAAACAAAAAAGGGCAAATTCTAACTAAGGCACACTTGGATTACTGGGGTGAACATAACGTCAAGATGGCAAATGACGCTTTTGAAATGATACACAGTACTGTGGGAGCAAGAATCGGTAACTCATGTACTTATTATGCTCCAGCAAACAAATACCGAATTAGTTCTACCAACCTTGCTAACCTTGCTGAACAATATCATATTGTGGCTGGCGAAAAAGATATTGGTGCACCAGTCGAAACAGCATCAAGCGACTTCTATGTCGGTTTTTTACAAGGATTGTTTGATGCTGATGGGAGCGTCATAGGAACTCAGAACAAAGGAGTAAGCGTTCGATTAGCACAGAGTGACTTACCAGCCTTGCAAGCAGTACAACGAATGTTACTACGGCTTGGGATTGCATCAACTATCTACCTAAATCGCAGACCAGAAAAAACTAGATTGCTACCAGATGGCAAAGGTGGACTCAAAAAATATCTCTGCAAAGCACAGCATGAACTGGCAATATCATGCGATAATGTTCATCAGTTTGCCACCAGAATCGGATTTAGCGAACCCGCTAAAGCAGATCGCTTGAGCGAAGTGATTCGTGCCTACCGTCGTAAACCGAATCGTGAGACTTTCAGGTCTAGGGTCAAGTCTATTGAACCAGATGGGATTGCCCCTGTTTATGACTGTTCTGTTCCTGGTCCGAATGTTTTTGATGCCAATGGATTTGTGACCCACAATTGCGGCGAAATTTCTCTACGACCACGCCAATTTTGTAATCTGACTATCGCTGTGGCTCGACCACATGATACTTATGAAACCCTTAAAGCAAAGGTGGAATTAGCAACCATCATTGGTACGATTCAATCTACGGCGACATATTTTCCTGGCTTGCGTCCCGAATGGCATGCAAACGGTGAAGAAGAACGCTTATTAGGTGTGGATATTACAGGACAGATGGATAGTACAATTGTTCAAAATCCAAAGATAATGGAGCAGTTGCGTCAAGTTGCCATAGAGACCAATCAGAAAATTGCTAAAATATTGGAGGTTGAGCCTGCTGTGGCAGTGACATGCGTTAAGCCAAGTGGCAATTCATCTGTTCTGCTAAATTGTTCTGCTGGTATTCATGCCCGTTGGTCAAAGTATTATGTCCGTAATGTGCGAGTTGCAACTCATTCGCCAATTTTTAAGGTTCTAAAAGCGGCTGATGTTCCTATGGACCCTGAAAATGGGCAAACTGCTGAAACTGCCGATACATGGGTGGTACATTTTCCGATTAAATCTCCCGAACATGCCATAACTCGCCATGACCGTTCGGCAATCGAGCAATTAAATTACTGGTTGCAAAATAAGATACACTGGACAGAACATAACCCTTCTTGTACTATTTCCTTTCGTCCTGACGAAGTGCAGGATATTATTCGTTGGGTATGGGAACATCAAGATAAAATTGGCGGATTGACATTTTTGCCGATTTTTGATGCCCAGTATGAGCAGATGCCTTACGAAGAAATATCAGCTGAGGCTTATGAAGCCTTAGCGGTAAAGTTCCCTGATATTGATTTTTCCAAATTGTATCATTACGAAAAGGGTGATTTTACTACTGCTGCTCAATTGGTTGCATGCTTTGCTGGACAGTGTGATGTTTAGGAGTTAGAAGTGCCAAAGCCGTGTTTTGTCATACAGTTAGAAACCTAATTCCTAATTCTTTCCTTCATTATTGACTAAATCGCAAATTCATGTTTTAATAGCGTCTGGTTTTTTGGGATGATTTGAAAAATAATGGAGTCCACATCTCAATGCGGGCTATCAGCACTGAGGTTTGGACTCCTAAGACTCAATATTATACTAAAAACGGACACAAAGTAACATTTTCATGAAGATATCTTACTGGAGCGTCAAAGCTTGCTTTGACAGTCAAGACAAGAAAGGTTTTTGAAAACCTTTCTTGTCTAACCATAATATTTGGACGAACAGAAAATTAAAATGAGAGAAGATTTAGCTTATTGGATTGGTTTCAGTAAAACATCAGGCATTGGACCAATCCGTTTACGAAAATTATTAGACCATTTTGGCGATATTAGATCGGCTTGGGAAGCAAGTCGAAATGAGTTGATGGCTAGCGGGTTAAATAAACGTTCTGTAAGTATGCTTATCAAGCAGAGAGATACACTCGATTTGGAATCAGAGTTAAAACAGATTGAGTCGAAATCTGTGAAGTTGATTACATGGGATGACCCAAACTATCCAAGTTTATTGCTAAACATCCACAATCCACCATTTCTACTTTATGTACGGGGTGAATTGTTGCCAAAGGATGAATTAGCATTGGGTGTTGTGGGAACTCGCAGTGCTTCTGTTTATGGCAAGGAAACAACACGCCAATTCGTAGAAGGATTAGCGGCTAGTGGCATAACAATTGTCAGCGGTTTAGCAGTCGGGATAGATACTCAAGCACATAAAACTACCTTAGATGTGGGTGGACGAACAATTGCCGTTTTGGGGTCAGGCATTGATGTTATTTATCCCAGACGCAATAAAAAACTTGCCCATCGCATAATGGAAAACGGAGCCGTCATTTCCGAATTTCCTTTAGGCACTCCTCCTGAATCGCAAAATTTCCCCCAACGTAACCGAATTATTAGCGGTCTGAGTTTAGGGGTGTTAATGGTTGAAGGGAAAAAGACAAGTGGGGCAGGTATTACTGTTCGTTATGCCTTAGAACAAGGACGTGAGGTGTTTGCTGTACCAGGCAATATCTCCAACCCTAAAACTGAAGGCCCCAATGCATTTATCCAACAGGGTGCGAAGCTTATTACATGTATCGGCGATATTTTGGAGGAATTAAATTTAAGTATGGTCGTGCAACATACAGAAACCAAAACAATCATTCCCGATACTCCCACAGAAGCCCTCATCGTGAAGCATCTAAATAGAGAACCGATACATATTGACCAATTGGGGATAAAAACAAATTTGTCTCCAGCAGACATTTCTGGTGCATTGGTCATGATGGAATTAAAGGGTTATGTTCGGCATGTGGGTGGAATGAATTATATAATTGCTCGCTAAAAAGTGTAGGAATATGAGTATTGCTATTAAATTTGAAAAAGTGTCAAAAAATTTCACGTTGCGTACAGAACGCCCTCGTACATTTCAGGAATTATGGGTTGGTTTATGGCGAAGACAAGTAGATACATCTGAAAAATTACTTTGGGTGTTGAGGAATATTAGCTTTGAGATAGAACAAGGCGACTCTATAGCGATAATCGGCTCAAATGGTGCTGGTAAAAGTACCATGCTCAAGTTGATTTCTCGTATCATGCCGCCCACATTAGGAAAAATTGAGGTAAATGGTCGTGTTGGAGCATTGCTTGAATTAGGCTCGGGGTTTCAGCCTGATATGACAGGGCGAGAAAACATCTATCTCAACGGGGCAATTTTAGGACTTGGTAGAGAATATATCAGCAGAATAGAACAGAGAATAATTGATTTTTCTGAACTGAGTAGATTTATTGATATGCCTGTCAAACATTATTCATCAGGTATGAGCATGCGTTTGGGATTTTCAATTGCCATCCACACAGAACCTGATATTCTTGTCGTTGATGAAGTGTTGGCAGTTGGAGACCAAGTATTTCAACAAAAATGTCTAGACCGTATTTTCAAATTGAAAAAAGAAGGAATTACTATTGTTTTGGTTTCACATAGTTTGGGAGATGTGTGGAAATTGTGTGAAAGGGCAATTTGGCTAAAGGATGGGCTAGTTGAAATGGATGCTACTTCCCGCAATGTAGCAGATTTTTACATGATGTACTCTAACGAATTGTTTTATCAACAACGCTTGGCAGATAGCGAGAAAGAAAGAGAAATAGGAGAAATAATAGAGGATGATAATATTGAAGAGGAAGATGAGCAAGAAGAACATGCTCATACATCTGCTAATCGTTGGGGAACTCATAACGCAGAAATCACCAACGTAGAATTATTAGATGAAAATCAAAACATAAATATCCTTTTCAAACAAAATGATTACTTTTGTTTGCGGATTTTCTACAAAACGAATGAACGTATTGAAACACCGACATTTGGTTTGGCTTTCTACCGTCGTGATGGTGTTCATGTCAATGGACCCAATTCAGTCCAAGAAGGCTATCACATTCCTGAATTGGATGGCGAGGGAGTTATGGATTATGTGATTAAAAAACTGCCTCTAAATCCTGGTGAATATGAATTGACTATTGCTATTTACAATCGAGATTCGACGATTGCCCATGACCATCATCATCGCATGTATCCTTTTACGGTGTTGTCTCAAGATGTGTGGCAAGAGGAAGGTGTTGTACATATCGATGCTGAGTGGAAGCATGCCTCTATATAGCCATAAGGGTGGGATATACTAACGAGTGGGAGTGAAAATTACAGTTTAATACATTATCATCATTCTCATAAATTTAGATACTGTTAGAATCGTTTTAGAAAATCCCATTTCCTGCTTTTTTACTTGACAGTCCTTTTTATTCGTGGTATCATTGATTAAAATTATTTTTAGCACTCTCATACTAAGAGTGCCAACATGATTGGAACAGTTCTCAAAATTGTCTAAGTTTCACAATTGGAAATTGCGGCTACAAATTGTAACGAATTAAATGAATTTAACTGAACGCCAAGAAAAAATTCTCGAAATTATTGTTCGTAGGTATACGGTTGGAGCTGTTCCAATTGGTTCAAAAACATTGGTGAAGTCGTATAATCTGGGAGTGAGTTCTGCTACGGTGCGAAATGAGATGTCCATTTTAGAAAAGAATGGCTATCTTACTCAACCTCATACTTCGGCTGGACGTTTACCTACGGAAAAGGGGTACCGCTACTTTGTCAAAACATTGATGGAAGAGCATGAGCTATCGGCAAATGAGCAGTTGATGATTAGACATCAATTTCATCAAGCTCGTTTGGAAGTTGACCAATGGATGAAGTTGAGTGCTACAGTATTAGCTCATACTACCCAAGCGGCTTCACTCATCACTCCTCCCAAATTTAGTCAGTGTCGTTTGAAACATTTAGAGTTGATTTCAATTCATGACACTATTATGCTAATAATTTTGGTTTTGAAAGAAGGAACAGTTAAACAACAGATTTTAAACTTAGATACAGCTTACACCCAAGACAAATTACGCATTATCTCCCACCAATTGACAGATTTATGGAAAGAGTGCGATGTGCAAACAATCAACAATACAATTCCTACATTGATGGGCTTGTCCGCTAAAGTTGCAGAAATGGTCATTGACACAATGGAACGAATCAATGCTCGCAAATCAAGCGACATGTATTATGATGGATTGTTACATATTTTGGAAGAAACAGGACTAACCGAAGGTGAGTCACTGCAACAGATTGTGCGTGTTTTTGAAGAACGATGCGTGCTTGACCAATTAGTATCTCGCGTTTTACAACAAGGTGGCATGCAAATCATCATCGGCGGGGAAGGTGAATGGCACAACTTATCGCATATAAGCATTATCCTTTCACGTTATGGCATTGATAACCAGGCTTGGGGTGCTTTAGGTGTTATGGGCCCAATGCGTATGCCTTATGGTCGTGCTGTATCTATTGTGCGTTTTATGTCAGGTTTAATGAGTGGCTTATTACTCGATTTGTATGGTGAGGAAGTGCAAAGTTAGAATACAGTGTAGGTTGGCGGCTCCTAATTTGCAATCCATAGTCATGATTTCCAATCACGATAGTCTTGCAATTAGACATTGCGGCTGTTCACTCACCTAGCAACTAACCTTATATACATTCGTATTAACTTAAGGAGAGAAAAATTATGGCTGAAAATACCATAGAGAACAAAAACGAAGTTGAAGTCGTTGATACAGATGCTGTCAAAGACGAATCCAATAGTATTGATATTGAGGTTGATGTATCTGAGGTAGAAAAATCTACTTCGCAAACCACTGATGAATTACATACAGAACTTGAATCAGTCAAAGCTGAATCAGCCAAAAATTTAAATGGTTGGCAGAGAGCGGCTGCAGATTTAGCAAATTTCAAGCGTCGTCAACTTGAGCAGACCTCCCGTCAACGTGAAGATACTATCGGATATATCATGGCTCAAATCTTTCCTGTTCTTGATGACTTTGATTTGGCATTTAAGAATGTCCCCGAAGGAATTGATGAGCAACAAACAAATTGGGTTGAAGGATTCAGGCTAGTACAACGCAAATTATTAAAAGTGTTAGAAGACAATCAAGTAAACTCCATCAATACCGAAGGCGAATTTGACCCGAATTTGCATGAAGCGATTACGTTTGAAGTTAGCCCTGACCATGTAACTAATGCCATCATTGCCGAATTACGGAAAGGGTATATTTTTGGAAAACGAGTCCTGCGACCATCATTGGTACGGGTGGCTCAATGAATCAACTGGTTAATAAAATTGTTCACGTAGTCGCACAATTGGAGAGAAAAAGTTTACTTTTCATGTCAAGACAAACCTTGTCCCTCCATGTGTGAGTCAAGGACTCATATTTATCTGACCTACTTTGTCAGTTATGAAAATTTGTAATACATGATTTAATATAACAAGGAGCGAATATTCATGGGAAAAATTGTTGGGATAGATTTGGGCACAACCAACTCTGTAATTGCGATAATGGAGGGTGGAGTACCCGTTGTTATGTCAAATGCAGAAGGGAGTCGTCTTACTCCGTCTGTGGTAGCTATCAATCCCCAAACAAAAGAACGTTTAGTTGGACAAATTGCCAAACGACAAGCAGTTGTGAATGCAGAGAACACCGTCTTTTCGATTAAGCGATTTATGGGACGTAAATTTAATGACCCGCAAGTACAAAAAGCATTAAAATACATGCCATACAAAATAAAGGAAGCCCCTAACGGCGATGTCAGGGTAATCATGGATGAAAGAGAATATTCTCCGCCTGAAATTAGTGCCATGATTCTGCAAAAACTCAAAATGGATGCTGAAGCCTATTTAGGTGAATCTGTAACCAAAGCTGTGATTACAGTACCTGCTTATTTTAACGATGCCCAACGTCAGGCAACTAAAGATGCTGGACGTATTGCTGGCTTGGAAGTGGCACGGATTATTAATGAACCGACGGCTTCTTCTCTAGCCTATAGTTTGGACAAGGATAAAGAACAGTGTATCGCAGTATATGATTTGGGTGGAGGAACGTTTGACATTTCGATTATTGATATTAGCGAAGGGGTGTTTGAAGTTCGTTCCACAAATGGCGACACGCTTCTTGGTGGGGATGATTTTGACCATGCTTTGATTGAGCATATTGTTTTAGAATTTCGTAGAGAACATGGCATTGATTTACGTCAAGATACACAGGCAATGCAACGGCTGAAAGAATCCGCTGAAAAAGCAAAAATCGAACTTTCGACAGTTTTGCAAACTGAAATCAATCTGCCCTATATTACGGCTGATGCCACAGGACCTAAACATTTGGTCAAAACGATTACTCGTGCAAAGTTTGAACAATTGACTCATTCCCTGATAGAGAGGTCACTTCAACCCGTTAAATTAGCCCTTAAGGATGCTAAGATAACTGCTGATGAGATTACCGATATTATTTTGGTTGGTGGGCAGATACGTATGCCTGCTGTGCAAGAATCAGTCAAAACATTGTTTAAAAAAGAACCTCACAAAGGAGTAAATCCTGATGAAGTCGTGGCGATTGGTGCTGCTATTCAAGGTGGTGTATTGTCAGGTGAGGTCAAAGATGTATTGCTGTTAGATGTGATTCCACTTAGTCTTAGCATTGAGACAGTGGGAGGGGTAGCCACAAAATTGATTAATCGTAATACTACTATTCCCACCAAAAAGAGCCAAACTTTCTCAACAGCTTCCGAAAATCAAAGGCAAGTTGAAATCAATGTGGTACAGGGTGAACGGGCGTTATCGAAGGATAACAAAAGTTTGGGCAAGTTTATCCTAGATGGTATTCCACCTGCACCGCGTGGTTCTCCTAAAATTGAGGTTTCTTTTGATATTGATGCTGACGGTATCTTAAATGTAACGGCACAAGATAAAGAAACAGGACGAGACCAAAGCATGCGAATTATGCCTGATAGTGGCTTAACCGAAACTGAAATCCAACGCATGCTAGAGGAATCTGAACAGTATGAGGAAGAAGACGAACAACGCCGAGTTGAAATTCGAGCTCGTAATCAAGCCGAAAGTATGATACATGCCGCTCAAAGGACAATTAATGACTATGGCGACAAATTGTCGGATGATATAAAAACTGAACTCGAATCAGAAATTACAAATACCAAAGCCGTTTTGGAAGGTGATGATATTGAGGCAATTCGTACCGCTTCACAAAATGTAAGTCAAGCCATCCAAAAAGCAAATGAGGAAATGTATCAACAAAAGGCACAAACACAAACTGAATCCCCTTTCAAAGATGATGATTCCGAAGGGGAGGATGAAGATGTAGTTGAAGGTCATGTTGGTGAGTAGAAAAGAATAGGAAAATTTATGAGCAACAAACGAGATTATTACGAGGTGCTAGGTGTGAATCGAGGTGCCTCAAAAGATGAAATAAAAAAATCATACCGTAACTTGGCACGTCAATATCATCCCGATGTAAGTCGGGAAGAAGACGCTGAAGACAAGTTCAAAGAAATTAACGAGGCTTACGAAATATTGTCTGACCCCGAAAGAAAATCAACATACGACCGCTTTGGGCATGCTGGGTTGAGTAGTAGTGGTTCGGGCTTCAGTGGTTTTGGCTTTGGACGAGACCCATTCGAAATATTCGAGGAGGTCTTTGGTAGCTTTGCATTTGGCGGTAGTCGGCGTGCTAGAAAAGGACCTCGACGTGGGGCTGATTTACGTTATGATTTAACCATGGAATTTGAGGAAGCTGTTTTTGGTAAGGAAAAAGAAATTGAAATTTCCCGCCATGAAACATGCTCCAAATGTAACGGGGAAGCGGTAGAGCCTGGCACTAAACCAATTCGATGTCCTGATTGTAACGGCACTGGTGAAGTACGCCGTCAATCAGGATTTTTTGTTAGCATAATCACCTGTTCACGTTGTGGTGGAAATGGACAGATTATCACCTCTCCTTGTAAAGAATGTTCGGGACGTGGTAAAACAGTACAAAGCAAAAAATTAAACGTCAAAATCCCAGCAGGTGTCGACGATGGTACGCAAATTCGGCTAGGCGGTGAAGGCGAAGGCGGCACACGTGGAGGACCGCCAGGTAATTTGTATGTGGTTGTCCATGTGAGACCACACAGTTACTTCCGCCGTGTGGGCGATACAATCCATCTCGAATTGATGATTAATATTGCTCAAGCTTCACTTGGAGATGAAATCGAAGTACCGACCTTGTATGGTCCTGAAAAACGAACTATCTCTACTGGGACGCAAACAGGTGATACCATAACCTTACGCGGCATGGGCGTACCTCGTTTACGCCGAGATGGTACGACAGCTGGTCGTGGTGACCAAGTTGTTACTATTCAGGTACATACTCCCATGAATTTGAGCAAAACGCAAAGGGATTTGATGGTCGAGTTTGGTAAAACACTTGATAAAGAGGTTATTCCACAACGGGAAAAAAGTTTCTTCGATAAAGTTAAGGATGTGTTGGGGGTTTAATTTCTTTTTTTATTATCATACAAACTATTTTACATGATTTTTTATTTTTGAGCAATTTATGTGATGAAATAAGAAAAGATTATGTAAAGCATATTTATGTTGCTAGTTTTACATAATCTTTTTTTCTTAACTTCAATTATTAATTATTAAGCCGCTTGGAGTTTATCAACCTTCTTAGTTAAGGTTGTAATTTTAGCACTCAATGCACGAATGTCATACTTGGTGGGGATAGCCATGCGACTCATCATATCGCTAATTTTATCGCCCAATTCATCTTCGACTTCTTCAACTTGTCCTTGACTTTGTTCGCGAATGTTGTTGAATTTATTACTGACATCCTCTTCAACTTTTTCACCGCGTTCAATTAACTTATTTGTAAAATTGCCAACTTCATCGCTTAAATTACCAATTTCATCGTAAGCCATTGCCACAGCACCAATGTTTGCCCTAACAACATTGCGAGTCATGTTAAATATCGAATTGGTATAAGATTCTTCTATTTCTTCGTGACTTTCTTCTGCTACAGGTGTATCTTCAACAATTGTTTTTTCTTTAGTATTCATTATTATTATTTCTCCTTAAAAAGGTATTAATTAAAAGTGTTAATTTACAAAATTGATTAAAACACATAACGCACCGCGTTATAAAATCCATTATAACACACTGCGTCATTTTTGTCAAGGTGTAATTTGAATAAATTTTCAATATTAATGCTTTTCTAATAATGAGATGATGGGATACCAACGAATAGTATTAGCCTAAATTTTAGCAATGTGGTATAAAATAGCCAGAAGTTCAACTTAATTTCTCATTTTATCCATGATAATTTGATAGGCAACTTTCATGCCTTGCCATGGTTAAAATAAACCTATGAATACTATTTTAGGATGTTATCTATGAAACATTTTATTATCGAAAAGGACAAATCATATACTTTTAGCGATTATTTTAAACTTGACCCGCCGATTCGAGAATTATTAGATTATTTTGGGTATAGCTACCAAATCAATGAATATCAATTTCCTGAAAAAGCACCGACTGATATGCAGTATTTTTCAGGCTTACATAAGCAACTAAAAGGACATATTCAATATGTCAACCTAAACAATGAAATAGCTCGCCGTGAGTCATTGATTGCCCCTGTATTATTTAAGGTTGCCTTGTATCTCAAAATTCGGGTTGATATCGAATATCCCGTCAAAGTCAATCATCAACTGAAGGGTAAGATTGATTATTTTATGCGGCGAGAAAATAACTTGCTCATTGTGGAAGCCAAAAAAGCAGATTTGCAACGAGGCTTTACTCAGCTTGCTGTCGAATTGATTGCTTTAGATCCAAGACATGAATTTGTTTCGTGTGCCTGCCGATTTGGACGAGTTACTGCAAGTTTTGTTGACTATTTTGGCATGAAAGAAATGTGATTTTTTCACAAAATCGCATTTCTAAAAATCAAGGGCGAAATTTATGCACAACTTAATTTCTCGTTTTATCCATGATAATTTCAAGAAAAATATTATGACAGGTAACTTTCATGCCATGAGCCTGTTCATGGACATTTCAGGATTCACGCCCATGACCGAAGCACTCATGTTGCATGGCAAGCAGGGGTGGAGATTTTGTCGGGAATTTTGAATGAAACGTTTTATCCTGTTATCAAATCGGTTTATGATAATGGCGGTTTTATTACGGGTTTTGCTGGTGATGCTTTTACTGCGGTCTTTCCGACCCATGATTCCAAACAAAAAAGGTTTTCAAAACCTTTCTTGTTTAGAACTTGATACTGCCAAACAATTCTATCCCAAAACGATATTAACCAACAAAAGCATGGGTGAATTTAGAGAAGTTGGCAGTTGTTTTATTTCGTTCAAAGGGATTGAAACGCATGCTGAACTCGACGAATTTGTCAGTGTCGTTTTGAAACTGGTCGACGAATTTGAAGGTTATTTTAACCGCATCGACTTTGGAGATAAGGGTGGTAACATGCTCGTTTTCTTCGGCTGTCCCGTCGGGCATGAGAATGATTTGGAACGGGCATTCGATTTCGTGTTGGCGTTGCGGGAGCAAACCCCACCCCTGACCTCTCCCAGATGTTTCCTTGACCTTTCCCCTGCAAGGAGAGGGGAATAAAAATGTTCCCTCTCACCCTGGGGGAGGGTTAGGGTTGGGGCATGTCTCCTGGCGGGCGGGTATCGCATTCGGCTCAATGTATGCGGGCATAGTCGGAATCCCTGAACGATGCGAATATACCACACTCGGCAATGCAGTCAAATATACCACACTCGGCAATGCAGTCAACTTTTCTGCACGACTCATGATAAAGGCAAATTTTGGTGAAGTATTGGTCGCTGAATCATTGACAAGTCATGCCAAATTCACTTTTGAGCATAAGGGCGATTTTCAATATAAAGGCTTTTCACATGCCGTCCCAACACATCGACTCATGAGCAAAAAATCGGTTTATGAACGATTCCATGTCGACATCATGATTGGACGACAAGCCGAATTGCACAATTTACAGGCATGGGTGCAACCGATTTACGAAGGCAAGTTTGCAGGCATTGCTTATCTTTATGGTGAAGCAGGCATCGGCAAAAGTCGGTTGATATTTGAGTTTTATCGCAATTTAGAAAATATGACATGGTTTTCATGTCAATGCGACTCTATTTTAAAGCAACCCTTAAACACATTTGTTTATACATTGAAACGGTATTTTAATCAGGATAATTCGGATTCAATTGCCGAACGGAAAGCAAAGTTTTAGGCAAGGTATGCGGTGTTGGTCGAGGAATTAACCCCACCCCAACCTCCCCTTCAAAAGGGAGGGAGCAAGACTCCAAATCCCCATCTCTGTTGACTGAGAAGGGGCAGGAAGGTGAGGTCTCCCTCATGGATAAAATTACTACCCTAACTCAACTTCCTGAGACACCAACCGATTATTTTAAGCATGGCTTGCAAACAGCTCGTAACGCGGGTTACATGGCAACGCTTGTCCCTGCTTTGTATGAATATGGCACGTATCTTTATCAGAAAGGGGAGACCGAATCGGGCATGGCACATTTACGTGAAGCTATGCAACTTGCTCAAGAGAAGGGCATGCTCGGTGAGGTGCGGAATGTTGAGATGGTTTGTCAGGAGTTGGAGATTGTGTTAGAATAAGACTACAGTGAATTTTGAAGGGAATGAATGGACATGGCATGAGGAAACATCACATGACCGTTTTTAGTATAATTCAGACAAAAAGGAGTTTTATAAATGAAAAAAGTAGCTTCACTTCGCTATGGAGTGATATTCAAAAAAGCTTTTTGTGACCCAGAGATATTCACCGCATTTGTGAAGGATATGGTCGGGGTCGAAATGGAAATTGACAAGGTTGAAACCGAAAAGGAATTTGACCCATCTATTGGAAGGGTACAATCACGCTTTGACCTGTTTGCTCAAGATATTAAGAATCGGGTCATAGTCGACATCCAACATAAAAGGTTACCTGACCATTATCATCGTTTTATGCATTATCATTGTGCGGCTTTGTTGGAGCAAGTGCCTAATGCGTATGATTATCAACCACCCATGACAGTATTCACAATTGTGGTATTGACATCAGGGGATAAGCATAAACGAGCTGTGTTGACGACGGATTTTGACCCCAAAGATTTGCATGGAGAACCCTTAGGCGAAATACTGCACAAGATAATGTATCTGTGTCCCAAGTATGTCAAGGAAAGCGACTATAAATTGCCGCAGATTCTGAAGATATTTGAGCATATAGAAAAGGATGCATTGTCACCGAAGGAGCGTGCAAAGATGTTTGATGAGCATGCTAATCAATT
>NBMH01000074.1:18243-18586 GCA_002084875.1 Anaerolineaceae bacterium 4572_78
AGATTCTGAAGATATTTGAGCATATAGAAAAGGATGCATTGTCACCGAAGGAGCGTGCAAAGATGTTTGATGAGCATGCTAATCAATTGTGGGAGGAAGAGCAAATTGCTAAGAAAAAGCCCGAATGGCTTGCTGAAGGCATAGCCGAAGGCAAAGCTGAAGGTATTGCTGAAGGCAAAGCTGAAGGCATTGTTGAAGGACTCGCCAAAGGTGAAAAAAATAAGGCAATAGAGACCGCCCGCAAAATGAAATCTAAAAAATTTGACATCTCATTAATTGCTGACTTGACTGGTCTTTCTGTGGATGAAATTGACTCATGCTAAATAAAAGGAGTGCAATAGAT
>NBMH01000243.1 GCA_002084875.1 Anaerolineaceae bacterium 4572_78
TTTTAACAGAATATGTAGGGATTTATGGTATAAATCCTACACGATGATAAGACATGTGTCCCATATTCCTATATGTTCTACCTGAAAAAATAGCATTGAACAGCTCTGAATAGTAGGGGCGTACGGCCGTACGCCCCTACTAGCATTGAACAGCCCTGTATAGGGGGTGGGTCTATTGACGAGGGGAGTGAACAATTATCTCGGTTTCGATAAACGTAAAAAATTAAAAGGATATATGTCTTATGTAAAAAATTAAAAGGATATATGTCTTATGGAACATAAAACAGGTTCAATTTTAGTTGTTGACGATAATGAAATTAACCGCGACTTGTTGATTCGTCGTTTGGAACGACAAAAATATACTGTTGATACAGCCAGTGATGGACGTGAAGCATTAAGCATGATACGAAAAGGAGATTTTGATGTTATCTTGTTGGATATTATGATGCCGATAATGGATGGCTATCAAGTTCTTGAGCACCTTAAATCTGACTTGAGTCTTAGTCATATTCCTGTTATTGTTATATCTGCCATAGAAGACTTTAATAGCATCATTAGGTGCATTAAATTGGGAGCGGAAGATTATTTGACCAAGCCTTTCAATTCTGTTTTGCTTAAGGCTCGAATCAAAGCCTGTCTGGAAAAGAAACATCTCTACGACCAACAAAAAGAATATCAACAGGCTATTCAACGTGAACGTGAACTCAGTCAACGTATCCAAAGGAGTTTTCTACCTGGTTTAATTATCCAGCCTGAAGGATGGGAGATTGCTGTTTCCTTCCGCCCTGCTCATCACGTCAGTGGTGATTTTTATGATGTTTTTACCATGCCTAATAATCAAGTCGGTCTTGTTATAGCAGATGTATGTGGCACAGGTGTCGAAGCGGCTTTGTTTATAGCTTTGGTTCATTCTTTATTGCGAGCTTATGCTGACCAACATTGTGATAGTATCGAAGCAACCCTACATGCTGTTTCTTTTACAAATCGTTATATTACCATGTATTATCATAACCTACACTATTTTTCGGCATTTTAGATACCGTAAAGGGTAATTTAAGTTATATCAATGCTGGACATTACGCTCCAATTTTAGTAAGTTCAGCCGAGATAAAAGAACAACTCGACGCTACGGGACCTGCCGTTGGCATGATGGAAAGTAGTTCCTTTGAAATCGGGCAAAGTCAGCTTGAGCCTGGTGATTTTTTAGTTGCTTATACTGACGGGATAGATGAGGCTCGCAACCCATTAGGCGAATTTTTTGGTAAGGAACGATTGTTGTCTATGTTGAAACGAAAAAGTTCATCAGTCACCACCTTGTTAAAACAAATTGAGATGGCAGTTATGATTCATACTGCCGCTGGAGAACCAAGCGATGATATCACAATGTTAGGAATCAGGCGAAAACCTATGTAATTAGAAAATCCATTTTCCCAGAAAATGGATTTTCTAGACATTTGTTATAGGAGTCAAATGAAAACACCCGCAGGAAAAGAATGTAAATATTTCTTCGCTGACTATCAACCTCATCGCGGACATGAGCGGGAAGAATGTCGGCTATTAAGAGCAAATCCTGACACACCACATTGGCAACCAGACTATTGTAAAATTTGTCCCGTGCCCGACATTCTCCGAAATAACCAATGTCCACACTTGACATTAAGTGCAGAGGTTAAAAAAGGGTTTTGGTCATTTTTAGGTTTCGGAATTGAAGTAGAAGTTGAAGGATGGTGTAGCTCTACATTCCTAGAAGTGAAAGACCCTAATATTGGTTGTGGAAGTTGTCATACAGAAGAAAGACCTTCTATCTTTGATTTATTAGATGAGTGAGAAATTAAGGACGAATCAAATCCAACACCTTCGCCGCCACAAGTTCATGCCCTTCTTCGTTATATATTCTTTTATCGAAAGCGAGGTAAGAAAACCCACCGATGCCGTTAGTAGCTCAGGTGGGTTGACTGAACTTCATCGACGATTTTTAAGTAAACCTCTTCCAAACTACGTTGTATTTCGCTTAGTGTTACTACCGAAATCTGATTTTGTGCTAGATGATGTAATACTCTGGGATTGGTTTTTTCAGGGTCGGAGGTGGTATAATGAATCCAATTATCGCCGTTAGCGACAATTTCTACCAACCCGTCCAAACAAGATATATCCCCATTCCAATTACATGCCAGACGAAGCTCCATGAGTGGCATGCCTAATAATTGGTTTTTTAATTCTGAAACAGTCCCTCTAGCCACAATTTTCCCTTGGTGGATGATGGCAATTCGGTCAGCCAGCGTTTCTGCTTCCATTAAATTGTGCGTACAGACGACAATAGTTCGTTTTTCCTGACATAATTTGGTGATAGCATCACGTACCAATTTGGCACTGTGCGGGTCCATATTACTGGTTGGCTCATCAAGGAACAACACTTGAGGGTCATGCAACATTGCTCGCACTAAGGTCAGTTTTTGTTTCATCCCTTTTGAATATTCCCCTGTGATTCTTTCTTTATCTCCCCATAAGCCAAACATTTTCAGAAGTTTTTCGGCTCGTTCATGACATAGTGATTTCGTTAAACCTTGCAATTCACCAAAATAATTGAGATATTCCATAGCAGACATGCGGGTATATAATCCTGGAAATTCAGTCAAAACACCTATTCGTTGCCGTACTTCTATTGCTTGGGATATAGTATCAAAACCAGCCACAGTGGCATGTCCTCTAGTCGGTTTTAAGATAGAACCGAGCATGCGAACGGTAGTAGTTTTGCCTGCTCCATTCGGACCCAACAAGGTAAATACCTCACCTTCGGCAACATTCATATCAACATGTTTGACTGCAACAAAGTCACCAAATTCTTTACGTAATCCTTTTGCTTCTATCAAAATTGACTCTCCTTATCATACCCCTTTGGAAGTTGCCCAATCCCTCGGCTCCTTCTCCCTTTGGGGGAATGGGAGAAAAAGTGTCCCCCTCTCCCTGTGGGGGAGGGGCTAGGGGTGGGGGCAAAGGTGCTGGCACCGTAAACTTAACCGTCGTTCCCTTATCTAAAACACTCTCTATCATTATGTTTCCTTGATTTTTCTCAACCATTTCCTTACAAATCAACAATCCTAAACCCGTTCCTTTTTCATCATGTGTGCCAGTTGTGGTATGAGACATGTCAATATTAAACAGTTTGCCAATATTTGCTTGACTAATCCCCACGCCAGTATCAGAAACGGCAACTTCCACAAAATCGGTATTATGCTGAACAGATATGATTACGTTGCCGCCCTCTGGAGTAAATTTGAGAGCATTTGAGATAAGGTTACGCAAAACGGTATCAAGCATGTTTTTATCAGCATAAACCTGAATATTTTCTGCAAGCCTATTTTGCAATTTAATCCCTTTGACATTAGCGTTGTTTGCCAAAAGTTCAATTTGCTTATTAATCATTTGGTCAAGGTTTATCTGAACAGGCGTATATTCTATTCGTCCCATCTGCATGCGTGACCATTCCAGCAAATTCTCTAACAGATTGTAAATATTTTTGGCGGAATGATAAATATGCTCACTCATTTGTTTTATTTCATCGGGAGGAAATTGTTCAGCCATCATCATCATCATTTCTGATATACCCTTGATTGATATAAATTTGCATTGCGGATGGCAATGGTGATTTGGTTGGCAAGGATGGGCAGAATCACTTCATCTTCTTTACTAAAAGCATTGACTCTATCAAGATGCAAATCTAACACACCAATCAATTGATTTCCTATTTTCAGAGGTAACACTAAACGTGAGCGGCTTTTTGTTAAGCCATCCAATAAAATGAATTGGTCTTCGGCATGCATATCGGCAGTAATAAAATACTGTTCGGTCATGCAAACATGCACAATGACATTATTGGTTATACTCATCGGCAAACGATATTTTATTCGTAACAACTGTTCTCTATCTCGTCCTGTTCCTGCTTTTAAGATAGCCTCGACTTTAATAAAATTATCATTCTCTTGTCGTTCTTTCATTAACCAAATGCCAACATAATAATAACCAAATTTCTTTTGAATGGACTCAACCACTGTCGTTAATAATTCATCAATATTCAAAATGGAGGTAACTTGCTGTCCGACTTCACTACTTGCTTCCAGTTGGACAGCCCGCCTTGACAACGTATCATAGCTTTCATGCAAGGCAGATTGGGCTTCATGGCGTTGCTGAATTTCGGTTTCCAATTCAGTATTCTTAGCGTTCAATTCATTGACCAATTCTTGTAACATTCTCTTTTGATATTCAACATGCATACGTTGTATGTACAGGTCAAGAAAAACTTGCACTTTGCTAAGTAATATTTCAGGAATGAATGGTTTTGCCAAAAAATCAACGGCTCCCGAATCCGCTCCTCGCAGGAGGTGATAAGTATCAGAATAGATGGCACTAATAAAAATGATGGGGACACTTTTTGTTTTTGAATTACCACGCATGAGTTCGACCAATTCGTAGCCATCCATGCCTGGCATCTGCACATCAATAACGGCAATGGCAAAATCATGCTCTAATGTAAGTATTAATGCTTCATTCCCTGAAGTTGATTCGATGATTTCCACATCCAGTCCAGATAATGTTTTTCTTAATGCCAGTAAATTTTGAGATAAGTCATCTACTATTAAGATTTTCGGTTTTTCGTTCATTATTTTAATCTCATGTTAGAATACGCAACAACTTAGAATTTGTAAATATAAATCCACAAAAAGTATAGACTGCCATGCGAAAAAAGTCAATTGGAATGATAATCGAATAATGTGAGCACTCATAATTTGTAGTTCTCAAGTTATTAAATTGTCGATGTCCACTAAAGAGGGGTTACATGGAAAAAAGCCTCATTCTTAGTCAGCACAGCTAATCCATGTTCAATTTCTTTAATGAGCACAATTAATCTATCGTTTTCGTTCATAAATTAGTTTTCCTTTCAGTTTGATAATTTCAGCAAATTCTGGTTCTATCTTATCAATTTCTACTAAATCAAGAGCGAAATTAGTCATATCCATAGCATCACCATACATGGCAAAAAATTGTTCTGCACTATCAATGCCTTCGACAGCAATGTCAATATCAGAAATCTGGCAAAAATCGTCGTGATTCAAGACCGAACCCCACTGGTATATTCGGCACTTTTTCCCGTTGCCATTTTTGCTGTAGAAATTGTTTCATAGATTTGTTTTCCATAGAAACCAGCCGTTTTGCCTTAAATATAATTTCCTACCCGCCCCACTTCTAGTGGGGCGGGGTGATAGTTTTGAATTAACTGGTAGGTATTTGCACCTGTTCGCCCGTCTCACCAACGCAAGCCGCATCTATCCAGTGCTCTTTGTTGTAGCCTTGCTTGGTGCGATTGTATTTTGTTCTGCCACCACTCCAAAAGCTAACAGGCAAACCAAACTTTTTCAGTATATCACCTATAGCATATCTGATGGCATTGATTGCCGCTGCATCTCTCAATGGTTGTTTTGCTTGAGCCTGTAGCTTTGTCAACACGGCAGGCTTGTTTTTCAAAAAGACCTTCACTTGCCGCTGCATCTCTCAATGGTTGTTTTGCTTGAGCCTGTAGCTTTGTCAACACGGCAGGCTTGTTTTTCAAAAAGACCTTCACATCTTGATTGCCTTTTTTCTGATTACAAGGTACACAAGCTAAAGTCAAATTGCTAACCCTATCCGAGCCGACTTTGCTTTTTGGGACAATATGCTCCACTTCCAATGGTATATCACGCTTGCCACAATAAACACAAGTGCGATTGAATTTCTC